>JADZAX010000192.1 GCA_020852405.1 Verrucomicrobiales bacterium | reverse complement strand
ATGCCACCATCCTTCACCTCATGGGACTGGATCACAAGCAGCTGACCTACCGCTATTCCGGTCGCGACTACCGCCTCACTGATGTTCACGGGAATGTCATCCACGATCTGATCTCGTAAAGCCTTCGCGGTCCCACCATATCGCATCCACCTATCATGAAATCACTGACACTCTTCCTCGTTACCTTTTTTTTCCTGGCCGGACTGCGGGCTGACGAGACACTCATCTTCGAAGACGGCACCGCTGAGCCGCTCGCCGAAGGCCTGGAGTTCCATCACGGGTCTTGGACGTTCGGCGATGGTGTGATGATCGGCGAGCAGGTCCCGACGGAGAAACACACGGCCACGATCAAGGGGCTGATGGCTTTCGATCAGATGAGGATCGAGTGGAAGATGAAGTTCGTCGTGCCGAAGCAGAACTTCTTGTTCGTGACGTGGCCCGCCGAATCGCGCGGCCACGCCATGGACTTTACCTTCCTTCCAGACAATGGACAGTTTGCCATCGTGCGTCCGGGTTCCAAAGAGCAAAAGTCGGCAGTGCTTGCCAAGGGGCAGTTGCTGGACCTGACCAAGGACTGGCACGAGGTCATCTGCATCCATGATGGCCCCAACTTCACCGTCACGATCGATGGCGTCACGATCACCGCGGCTGATGACACATTCAATCGTCCGATGGGTCCGTTTTATCTCAACGGCGGTGGTTTCGACGGTGCCAAGTATCTCGTGAAGGAGTTGAAGGTGACGGCATTGGCTGGCTCACCGCAGAAGCGCGCGTTCCTCCCTGCCGAGCCGCCAAGGGCCGCCGCAGCGCCGACTCTGGTCGAAGTGACGCCGGTTGCCTACAAACCGTTGCCGGATGACCTCATGATCGCCGATTTCGAAGGCGAAGGTCTCCACGGTTGGATGGCCTCCGGAACTGCCTTTGATCGCGGAATTCGAAACAACCGAGCCACCGGGTTCCTCGGGAAAGGATTCATCAACACCTACCTCGAGCAGGACAAGTCCACCGGAACCCTGACATCACCCGTCTTCACCATAGAAAGCAAGCATCTCAACTTTCTCATCGGCGGTGGCAAACACCCCGAGGAAACCGGAGTGCGGTTGCTGATCGATGGCAAGGTGGTGCGTAGCGCCACGGGCTTCTCCCAAAAGAACTCCAAGGGGCAGGAGATCATGGACTGGCTCTCGTGGGATGTCGCCGAGTTCAAAGGCCGGCCGGCAAGCTTTCAAATCTTCGATACCCACTCTGGCGGTTGGGGCCAAATTCTCGTCGATCATGTCTTTCTGTCTGATGCCGCGATGCCCTCATCCATGCCAGGGAAATAGGTCCTCTTGAAAATTACGAAGGTGGCCCGCAATCCGGAGCCACGCTGAGATCCTGCTTGGACGCAGGTCCGGCTTCGCGGAGTTATGTCCGGGGGCAGGATTGACAGGTCTGCCGGATCAGCTGAGCTGACCTGGCACGGTCGCCGCACGACGGGAGAATCTGAGACCCAGTTCCCGGTGGGCGGCCTGTTCCAAGTCGGGATCCTGACGGACGATTTCCAGGGCCAGGGTCCGGGCCCGGGCGACAACTTTGGGCTCCGCGAGGAATTCGGGAAAATTCAAGTCCGGCAGGCCTGCCTGCGAGGTTCCCAAGAGTTCACCGGGACCGCGTTGCTCAAGGTCGGCCTCGGCGATCCGGAATCCGTCGCTGCTCTGCTCGAGGATATGGAGCCGCTCCCTGGTTCCGGCGCTGTCTTCGCCGCACATGAGAATGCAATAGCTTTTGTGCTCCCCCCGGCCCACCCGGCCTCTGAGCTGGTGGAGTTGGGCGAGTCCGAAACGTTCCGCATTCATGATGAGGATGACGTTGGCATTGGGCACATCCACACCCACTTCGATCACGGTGGTGGCGATGAGGGCACGGATTTTGCCGTCTCGGAAGTCGCGCATGACCCGTTCCTTTTCCTCGGCTGCGAGACGGCCGTGGAGTAGGCCGCAGGTGTGGCCGGAAAGCCGTTTTTCCCATTCGGAAAACTCCGTTTTGGCGGCTTGGGATTTGATTTTTTCCGACTCCTCGATGAGCGGGTAGACAATGTATGCCTGGCGTCCGGCCTCCAGTTGGGTGCGAATGAACGCCGCAGCTGCGGCTGTTTTGGATACTTCGCGGATCCCGGTGATAATGCTTTTGCGTCCCCGGGGCATCTCGTCAAGAATCGAGACATCAAGGTCGCCATAGACCGAGAGCGCCAAGGTTCGGGGGATCGGCGTGGCGGTCATGACCAGGACGTCGGGGGTTTCTCCCAGCGCGATGAGTCTGGAGCGTTCGTTTACGCCGAAGCGGTGCTGCTCGTCGATCACCACCAGGCCGAGCTTTTCAAATGTCTCCGCCCCGTGAAGAAGGGCGTGAGTTCCGACGAGGATTTGGGCCTGGTCCGCTCCGGCGAAGAGCGGATCAAACGAATCCTCGCGGCGTCCGCTGGTGCGGAGTCCGACGCGCACTCCGAGGGGCGAGAGCAGTTCTTTGAGGTTCTGGAAATGCTGCTCGGCAAGGATTTGTGTCGGGGCCATCAGGGCGGTCTGATAGCCAGCCTCGACAGCCAGAAGCATGGCTGCGGTGGCGACGAGGGTTTTTCCCGATCCGACATCACCCTGAAGGAGACGGTTCATGGGTCGGGTCGATGCCAGGTCTTCACGGATCTCCGCCACCGCGCGTTGCTGTGCTCCGGTGGCGGTGTGGGGGAGCTTTGCGTAAAAGTCCTCAAGGAGGACCCCGGGGCCGCAGTGGGAGGAACCACGGCCAAGCCGTTCATATTCCGCCCGGCGCAGCAGGAGGTGGATTTGCAGGGCGGTGAACTCTTCCAAGGCGAGGAAACGGCGGGCTACTTTCAGACTTTCCCAACTGGTCGGGAAATGCGCTTCCCGCACCGCCCAAGCCCGGTGAATGGGGTGACCAAGGGTCCGGGAAGGGTGGGGGGGGATCAGATCGGGAAAATCGGCATCCTGCAATTCGGAGAGTGCCGCGTGGATGACCCCGCGGAGGTGACGCTGCTGGAGGCCCGAAGTCAGAGGATAGACGGGAACGATGCGTTCCATGTGGATTCCCGAACCTTCCCCGCCTTCGTCCACAATTTCAAAGTCGGGGTGGTCCATGACGAGCCGCTGACCGCTTTGGCGCACTTTGCCATACAGGATGAGTTCCTGCCCGACGGCGATGATCTTGCCAATGTAGGGCATGTTGAACCAACGGAGGACGAGTCGGCCAGCCATGGACAGTCCGGACGGGTCTTCCACCGTGGCTTCAAAAAAGCGTTTCTTTCCCTGCATGAAACGATGTCCGGTGTCGATGACGAGGGCATGCAGGCAGAGCGCTGTTTCAGTGGGGTGGGCCGGGAACCGATCGAAACGGGTCCGGTCTTCGTGCCGTCGGGGAAAATGGGCGACGAGATTTCCGGTCGTCGTCAATCCTAGATTCCCCATCGCGATCCGGCCTTTGCCGTCCACTCCACAGAGCCAGTCTTCCTGGGGAGGTTCCTCGAGGCGGCTCACGGATTGGAAGGGGAGAATTGAAGCACCCCCTGGGCTGCCGGAAGAGGTTTGGACAGTTCGGTCCGGAGTCCAGGTAGAATCATCGGTCTCTCAGGATTGGGTTGGGATGTTGGCAGTTCCAGGATGTCGGGTTGGAAATCGGCAGGAGCGGTGGTTCCCTGTGATGCCATTTCTTTACAATGCACCTGGCGAGATGGAAATGTCAATTTTCCCCGGATGAGGTGGCCGTTCATCATGGGAGGTAGAATTTTACCCCTCGGCCCTTTCTGTGGAACGGTGATCATTTGTCGCAAGTTTTGTCTGCGGTGGTCGTCTCAAAGCGGGCATGTCCGCCCTTTACGAACAAGACCGGCTTCTCCACCAATACCTGCTTTTTCACTACGGCACCTCGGAGGAAATTCTGGCCGGCTCGGATCTACCGCCCCTGCCGAACGCGGTCTTTCAGTTTCCTGTGGCCACGGTCGGGATGTTGCGTTCGCACTTCGCCGCACCCGGACGGGTTCTCGATCTCGGTTGTGCGGTGGGACGGTCCAGTTTTGAATTCTCCCGGTTCACTGAGGGGAGTGTGACCGGCATCGACTTTTCGCGGCGGTTCATCGAGGCTGCGGAGGCACTGCGGCGGGGAGAATCGTTGATCTGCCGTCGTTATGCGGAAGGCCATTGGGGCGAGGATCTGCCAATCCATGCGGGAATCGAGGGCGCGCGTCCGGACCGGATCCAGTTCGAATGCGGAGATGCCATGGACCTGCGGGACGACCTCGGGTGTTTCGATGTTGTCCACGCGGCGAACCTCCTCTGCCGTTTGCCTTACCCGGAGCGGTTTTTGCAGCGGCTCGGAGCCCTCGTGGTTCCGGGAGGCTGGCTTGTCATGGCCACGCCGGGGACTTGGCTCGAGGAATTCACTGCGGCTTCGGAGCAACCGCCCGGTCTCACGTTGGACTATCTTAAGTGCCGACTCGGCGCGGATTTCACGCTGCAGGAGGTCCGCGAACTGCCGTTCTGCATCCGCGAACACCGGCGCAAATTCCAACTCAGCACTTCGCAGACCAGTG
Organism: Verrucomicrobiales bacterium; assembly: GCA_020852405.1. Classification (GTDB taxonomy): domain Bacteria; phylum Verrucomicrobiota; class Verrucomicrobiia; order Verrucomicrobiales; family DEV007; genus JACKQE01. The sequence goes on along the minus strand of JADZAX010000192.1, from coordinate 505 downwards.
TGTGGCAGCGGAAAGTCTGATTCAGACAAAACGGTCCTCGATAACCACTTCGGCATCACTGAGCCGTTCCCCGCGGGGCCACGGTGGGACCGTGCCCCCGCCCACCACGACAATGAAACTGATCACGTGATCTTCGGGGAGGTGGATGAGCTCCGCCACGGCGGTGGGATCGAATCCCACGATTGGGCCGCTTTGATACCCCAAACCCTGGGCCGCGAGCATGAGAGTCATCCCGGCGAGGGCCGTGGAGCGCATGGCTTCGTCCCGCATCATTTGAGGATGGCCTTCATAAAATGCCCCCAGTGCTGGCACGAGGATATCTTGGACCGGTTGTGGTGCGTGGGACCAGTAACGAACGGGGTTTTTGCGATGGGAGTTGAGATCCGCACAGAGAATGAACAGCAGGGAGGCATCCGTGATCTGGGCCTGATCCCAGGCGACGGCGCGGACTTGTTTCCTGAGGGCGGGATCCTTCACCAGAACGACACGGTAAGTTCTGCATATT
>JADZAX010000191.1 GCA_020852405.1 Verrucomicrobiales bacterium | reverse complement strand
CTGCAGCGCATCGGTGAAGGAAAGGGTTTCGAACCGCTTCGCATCCGAATGTTTGGCCGGGTCCTTGTCATACACGCCGTCCACTTTGGTGGCTTTGAAAATCACATTCGCCCCGATCTCGCTGGCGCGCAGGGCGGCAGTGGTGTCGGTCGAGAAAAACGGATTCCCGGTGCCGGCGGCAAAGATGACGACCCGGCCCAGTTCCAAATGGCGGATCGCGACGCGACGAATGAACGGCTCGGCGACATTTTTCATTTCGATGGCCGATTGCACCCGGGTCGGCACTTCGATCGCCTCGAGCATGCTTTGAATGGCCAGCGCGTTCATCACGGTTGCCAACATTCCCATGTAATCCGCGGTGGCCCGGTCCATGCCACGATTGGCGGCGCTGATGCCCCGCCAGAAATTGCCGCCCCCAATCACGAGGCCAATTTCAATGCCCCCTTGGTGTGCTGCTTTGATCTCCTGAGCGATGGATTCGACGATCTCCGGCGAGATGTTTTCGTGGCTACCCGGGGCGCGCAACGCCTCCCCACTGAGTTTGAGAATGACGCGTTGGTGGCTGCGGGGCATGAGTTATCAAAAAACCACAAAAATAACCTATTGCAATATTCAATGTCGCTAGCCTTCCGAAAAAATCAGGCCGGTTCTGCTTCCTGTTCTGCACCTTCCATAGCCGAAGGCATGGTCGCTTGAGGAGGCAGGCGTTTGAAATACCGGGTGGCGATGAGCAACGAGAGAACAGAAATGCCCGCGCTGACGAAAAAGGCGATGCCCGGAATTTTGATAGTGACTTCGTCACTGATGAAATATCCAAAGAGACCCGTGGCGAGGATTGGGCCGAAAATGGCGGCCAGACTTTGCAGACTGGTCATGGTTCCCTGGACTTCGCCTTGGACGTCGGCGCCAACACTGCGGGAGATGAGCCCTTGGATCGCTGGTCCAGTCAGACCTGCCGCAGATCCAAAGAAAATGATGACGTAGACCATCCACCCTTCAGTGGCGAAGCCATACAGCGCATAAGCGGCAGTGGCGACCAGAAGCCCGATGCTGGCAGATTTAGCTTCGCCGAGGCGTTTGACGGCCACCCGGTTCAAGCCCCCCTGGACCATTGCCGCCATGAATCCAACAAAGGCGAGTGAAACGCCCGTCTGCAATTCACTCCAATGATACCGGTAACTGGTGTAGAGCACCCAGGTGCTGGGCAGCACCTGGTGGGCCAGACAGATCAGAAAATGGGTCAAGGCCAGCCCCAAAACAGCTGGAAATCGTTTCAGATCCAGAAGTGAACCCACCGGATTAGCGCGCGCCAGAGAGAAAGCGCGGCGGTTTTCCGGCTTCAGGGACTCCGGCAAGACCAGCAGACCGTAGAGCCAGTTTGCCAATGTCAGGCAGCCCGCCACCACGAAAGGGACATGGAGCCCGTATTGTCCGAGTATGCCTCCGATGAGGGGCCCGAGAATGAATCCCAAGCCAAAGGCGGCTCCCACAAGGCCGAAATTGGCCGCACGTTTTTCAGGTGGACTCACATCGGCGATGTACGCGGTTGCCGCTGAAAAACTGGAACCGGTGATCCCTGAAATCATCCTGCCGACAAAGAACCAGGCCAATGACGGGGCAAAAGCGAGGAAGAAGTAATCGACTCCCGATCCGAAGAGGGAAAAGAGGATCACCGGGCGCCTCCCGACTTTGTCAGAAAGGCTGCCCAGCACCGGGGCGAAAAGGAATTGCATCAAGGCATACAGGGCAGAGAGGAAGCCCAACGTGTGCGCGGCGGCTTCCACGCTGCCACCCTTGAAGTGCTCCACCAATTTGGGAAGCACCGGGACGATGATGCCGATGCCGAGAATATCGAGCACCAGAGTGATAAAAATGAAGCCGAGGGCGGGTCTGCGAGAGGTCACGAGGGATGGCACTTAGCCCCGCGACAGCCAAACAGCAAGTGCCTTTGCACCGGGGAGGGATCCTCAGACCGGACTTCTTTTCAAAAGCCCCGCGCTCCATTTGCCCCGAATCACGGTCTTTAAGGGGCGGTATCCGCATTCCAGGGCCGCGCCCAGAGTGGCCGGCAACTCTTTGGCCAGCACGCCGGAGAAGATGATACGGCCTTCTGCCGCCAGCCAGGGTTTCAGAAGAGGGAAGACCTCCTTCAGGAGTCCACTGTAGAGATTGGCGGCGACGATGTCGTGCCGTCGCGTGGGTTTCTGCCCCAGCCAGGCGATGGCATCCGCCTCGATCAATTCAATCTCAGTGGCTCCGTTGTCAGCGGCATACTCCTTTGAAGCACTCAAAGCCATCGGATCGAATTCCACACCGGTCACAGGTTTGGCTCCGAGATGGTGCCCCGTGATTGCCAAAATGGCACTGCCACTCCCGAGATCGAGCAGGGACCATGGAGCGGAGGACAACCGGTCTGCTTCATCCACCAGAAGCCGCAGGCAGGTGGCCGTGGTGGCATGGTCTCCGGTCCCGAAAGCAAGTCCCGGTGGGAACCAAAGGACCTGACGGTCTGGGTGGGCGGCGCGCGCTTGCTCCACCGGATCGGGGCTCACGCTCGTCATCACGAGGAACCTGTCGCGAATGCGGATTGGCGCCGTGTTGGCATCCTCCGGTTTGGTCAACCACGCTTCCGGAGGGACTTCATTCACCTCTCCCCCGTGCTGAGCAAGGAGCAGTTCGGCCTCTTCGCGCGTTGGGCAGTAAATGAGAAGTTCCCCAGTCTTGTGCCCGGGCCTTGATTCGACGATGGGAAAATGCCCCAGTTTCTCCAAAAGGGCTGCTGCTGCCTCCAACTCGCCAACCGGGCAGCCTTTGGACCAGCGGTAGTAGGTGTCAGGCAACATGGCAGATGATGGGGTTCTTTCAGAGGCACAGGCGTCCCGGGGAAACGACGTGTTGGTGCCCAATGCCGAAAGTGGCATTGGAGCGGGTGATGAGATTCGAACTCACGACATCAACCTTGGCAAGGTTGCGCTCTACCCCTGAGCTACACCCGCGGAACGCTGGCCTTCTAGCTTGCGGCAAGAAGGGACGCATTATCCTACCCCATAGCCTTTTATGCAAGTGAAATTTCCAGCGG
>JADZAX010000190.1 GCA_020852405.1 Verrucomicrobiales bacterium | reverse complement strand
TTCACTTTGTCCACGGTGGCGGCGAACTCAGCATATTTGGTGACAGTGCCGGTTGGATCGGTCTGGTTGAGCAGCAAAGTCTGCGTCACGCCCGACACCCACATCGACGAGACGTAGAGCAAAATGCCCACCAGACCGATCCAGAAGTGAAGGTTGGCCAAATCGACCGACCAAAGCTTGGTTTTCCAGAGGCGTGGAGCCATCCAGTAGAACATGGCTGCAGCCAAAAATCCGTTCCAACCCAACGTGCCGGAGTGAACGTGGCCGATGCCCCAGTCACTGTAATGGGAAACGGCATTGACGGCCCGGATGGACAGGAGCGGCCCCTCGAAAGTGGACATGCCATAGAACGTGACCGAAGCGACGAAGAACTTAACGACGGGATCGGTGCGCAATTTGTCCCAGGCACCCCGGAGAGTCAGGAGGCCATTCAGCATCCCGCCCCAGGATGGAGCCCAGAGCATGAGACTGAAGAACATGCCGAGCATCTGGAGCCATTTCGGCAGGGCCGTGTTGAGCAGGTGGTGAGGTCCCGCCCAAATGTAGAGGAACACCAGCGACCAAAAGTGGATGATCGACAGGCGGTAGGAGTAGACCGGACGATTGACCGCTTTGGGCAGGTAATAATACATGATGCCCAGCATGGGCGTCGTCAGGAAGAACGCGACGGCATTGTGCCCATACCACCATTGGACCAGCGCGTCCTGCACCCCGGCGAAGACCGGATAGCTGTGGGTCAGGCTGGTGGGAATGGAGAGATGGTTGACAATATAGAGCATTGCCACCGTGACGATGGTGGCGATGTAGAACCAGAGAGCCACGTAAAGCGAGGGTTCATTCCGCCGATGCAGGGTGAGGAAGAAGTTCGCCGCGAAAACCACCCAAATGACGACCACCGCTAGGTTGATCGGCCAGATCAGCTCCGCGTATTCTTTGCCCCGGGTGAGGCCGGCCGGCAACGTCACCGCAGCCGCCACAATAATGAGCTGCCAACCCCAGAAATTGATCTTCGAGAGAAGGTCCGAAGCCATCCTGGCCTGACAGAGCCGCTGCGTGGAGTAGTAAATGCCGGCAAACATCATGTTACCGACGAACGCGAAGATCGCGGCATTGGTGTGCAGGGGACGGAGGCGACCGAAGGTGATATACTGCAAGCCCTCCCCTTTGAAGAGGCCCCCGGTGAGGGTCTCGAGGAACTTCCCGTTCATCTTCCAGAAATTCAACTGGTAGGCGACAATGACGCCCACCAACATCCCAACTACCCCCCAGGTGATGGAAGCGATGAGAAATTTCCGGACGATGCCGTCGTCGAATTCGATGCGTTGTTTCAGTGAGGTGGTAGCGGTGGCCGACATAGCGGGAAAGAACCAATAAGGTGGGTTTGAAAGGTTTTACGTTTCGACCACTCGGGTGGACGCCTCAACTGTTAAAAAAACTCTACACGAAAAATACTTTCCCGAGCCAACGACGCCGCTCGAACCAAAGTCATTCTTCCCTGGATCAGGGATTCTCGTCATCGTCATCATCCAAGGGAAGCAAGGCATCCCTCTCCCCTCCTCCACCGCCGGAACGCCCGCCCCGCTGGGAAAGAAACATCAGCACGAAAAAGACGGCAAAACCGACGCTCACCAAAATGGTCACGGCCAATACATTCATGCTGAGTCCGGGAAAGAATCCAACCGGTCCCCGAGGTGGGAACTAGCGAGCCCCACCGTGCGATGGTATAGCCCGCAAATCAAGGCAATAGGCCGGAGTCTTTACCGGTCAAAAAAATCAGGCCGCAACGGCTGGTCCTGCCTTCAGTGTGATACAGGTCACTTCTGGTGGTGAAAACAGACGAATTGGAATGTCGAGGACTCCCAGTCCTCTCGATACATACAACCCTGTCCCGGACTCTTCGAACAGGCCCCTGACGTAGCGTTTACCGTAGCGTGGCAGCCTCAACGGCCCCCACGGCGCGCAAATCTGCCCTCCATGGGTGTGTCCTGACAATTGCAGAGCCAGTCGCGGCTCTTTTTGGGTGCGGACGAAGGTATCCGGCTCGTGCCAACAGAGAATGACCGGCTGGTCTTCCGGGAGGGCCTGTTGCAGCCCCGGCCAGTTGGGACGACCTGTCCAGTGGCTCTCCATCCCGGCAACCGAGAATGATCCCCCTCCATAGGTGAACTGACGGGCCCGGTTCCGGAAAATTTCGATCCCTCCTTTTTGGAGACGGTCGACAATCTCATCGGGTCCATAGGTGTGGTCATGATTGCCCAAAATGCCGAATACTCCCAACTTGGCACGGAGAGGACGGAACAAAGGAACCAGCAGATCCATCACCCCGGGATCCTCACTCACATAATCTCCCAGCATCAGAACCAAATGAGGATCAAACGCGTTCGAGGCCACGATCGCTTCCTCAATGAGGGCGGCGCTGCCGTAGTCGTCGTGATGAAAGTCGGATAGGACGACGATCCTCAAACCATCCAAATGGCCATGTCCACTGCGCAAAGGGCAATCAACCCGTTCGACCACCAATGATCGTCCGGGACCCCAGCCATATGCCAACAGGCCACTGCCGAGAGCACCCGCTCCTCCCATCCGGAAAACGGCACGACGGGTGATCCACTTCATGATGCGTCAGGAAACCGAAGGCGGGGTGACGCCTTCCCGTAGCAGGAAATACTCCACACTGTCGACCAAAGCCCGCCAACTTGCCTCTATGATGTTGAAGGAAACGCCGACCGTGCTCCAGGTCGTGTGATTGGCTCCGCTGACGATGAGGACCCGGGTTTTTGCCGCCGTCCCCATGTGCCCGTCGATGATCCTGACCTTGTAATCCTCCAGAGCCATGCCGTCGATGACTGGATAGGCCGACCGCAAAGCCTTGCGGAGGGCTCCGTCAAGCGCGTTGACCGGACCATCCCCTTCGGCCACGGTGTATATTTCCTCCCCCGAAACAGTGATTTTGACGGTGGCGACACAGCTTTCGTAATCACGTTTTCCATCGCGCCGGAAACTGCAGTGATACTCCTGAAGGTCAAAAAAGGGAGCGTGTTCAGCACCGAGCAGAGTTTTGCGGATGAGCAGCTCAAAGGAACCTTCCGCCGCCTCGAACTCGTAACCTTCACGCTCCAGATCCTTCAATTTTTGCAGGACGTCGCGCACCGCGGCACTCCCCTTTTCAAGAGTGATCCCAAGTTCGGCGGCCTTCATGAGGACATTGCTTTGGCCTGATAGTTCCGAAACAAGGATCCGTTGGTGATTGCCCACCACTCCCGGTTCGATGTGTTCAAAACTGCGGGCCACTTTCTGCACCGCATTGACGTGCATGCCGCCTTTGTGGGCGAAGGCGGTGGCCCCCACGAAAGGCGCCCGGACGTTGTGCGCACAATTGGCGAGATCGTCCACAAAATGGGAAAGCGCGGTCAGTTGGTCGAGACGTTCGACCACCGGAAGTCCCATTTTGAGCTGCAGATTTGGAATCACACTGGTGATATTGCAATTGCCGGTCCGCTCTCCGTAGCCATTGATCGTGCCCTGGACCTGGGTCGCTCCCGAACGGATGGAAGCCAGCGCATTGGCGACCGCCAAGCCACAGTCATC
>JADZAX010000189.1 GCA_020852405.1 Verrucomicrobiales bacterium | reverse complement strand
GGGGGAAGGAAACGGGGTGGGGGGCGGGGGGACCTTTGTCCCATCGGTGAACGGTATCATCGATACGCCAGTCCAGGAAAAGAATCAAAGTCGTCGGGATGAGTGATCGCGAAGCTTGGCCGAGGTGGGCCGTTGTCCGACCACGCTGGAAATGTGTGGCTAATGTCATGGTGGTGCCAATGGGGGGATTTTCTGCAACAATGCTTGCTATTACCCGGGAAGGGGTGACGTGGAAGCTTCAAGCTTTGGAATCCTGTCGCATTCAATGCATGGCAGGTCATCAGGTGGGTCTTTGTATTCGGTGGTAATTGTAAACCCGATTCCCGGGGACAGATTAGAATTAGCGGCTCCGAGCAAGATCAACACAACTGATGAATACCAAAATGTATGTGGGGAATCTCCCCTTTGACGTCACCGAACTCGAACTTCGCGACCTTTTTTCCGCCCATGGGCAGGTCAATGAAGTCGCCGTGGTCATGGACCGGGACACCGGCCGTCCCCGTGGCTTCGCGTTCGTGACGATGAATGCCAAAGAAGGCATGGAAACCGCCATCAAAGAACTCGACGGCAAAGACTTCAACGGTCGTCCGTTGAGTGTCAATGAAGCACGTCCCCGTGAAAACCGCCCCGCATTCGGTGGTGGTGGTGGCGGCGGTGGCGGCTACAAAGGCGGCGGCGGCGGCGGTGGTCGCAAAGGCGGCGGCGGCGGCGGTGGTGGAGACCGTTGGTAACCGCCAACCCTGATCGGCTTCCGGATTTCCGGACCCGATAACTTCGCGGGAGCGGGCCTCTGCAGAGAGTCCCGCTCTTTTTTTGTCCCTGAGGCCCGCCTCTGTCTTTTCTATCTGTCATGCAACGGTTTTCCTGCGAATGCGGCAACGTGCTGTTCTTTGAGAGCTCGCAGTGCCTGAAATGCGGTCACGACGTTGGGTTTGATCCCGGAAGCCGGACCATGGTCCGCCTGATGCCCGGCGGGGCGGCCAAGTGGTGCGACAACGGAGTCCGCTACGGGGTCTGCCACTGGGTGGTCCCGACGGATTCTGCTGCCAAGCTTTGCCCGTCCTGCGCGCTCAACCGGACCATTCCGGATCTGGCCTCGGAGCGTAACCGCAGGCTCTGGGGCCGCATGGAGGCCGCCAAACGGCGCCTCCTTTACACCCTGATGGAAATTGGGATCACGCTTCCGGGCAAGAAGCAGAATGCCAAATCCGGTCTCGCTTTCGACATTGTCAGTGCCGCTGCCAATCCCACGGTCACCATGGGACATTTGAATGGGGTCATCACCGTCAATCTGGAGGAAGCCGACGACACCTATCGCCAGATCAATCAGCAGCAACTGGGGGAAAGCAGCCGGACCCTGCTGGGCCATTTCCGACACGAAAGCGCGCATTATTTTTGGATGCGGTTTCTTTCCGATCTCCCCTGGGATGATCCTTTCCGTCTCGCCTTCCGGGAGAGATTTGGAGATGAATGGCAGGACTACAGCACCGCTTTGCGTCACCATTACGAAAATGGTCCCCCGGCGGGCTGGGAGCAGAATTACATCACCGGCTATGCCGCAGCCCATCCATGGGAAGACTGGGCGGAGACCTGGGCCCACTATCTCCAGATCCGCGATGGTCTGGAAACGTGCGAGAGTCTCGGCATCAGGGTTCAAAATCTCTCGCTGCCCCTCGTCCTGCTCCCTGCGGAAGCGGGCAATCTGCCTGCCATGCTCGGCTCCCCGACTGACGAGAACGGAGAATTCTTAGCCTGGCTGCAGCGGTGGATGTGTCTGTCCACGGTGCTCAATGAGGTGTCACTCAGCCTCGGAGAGTCGAGTCTGTATCCCTTTGTGATTCCAGTCGGAGTCGCCCGCAAACTTCGGTTGGCGCATTATTTCGCCGAAGTCTGGGGTCGATAGGCCGGGAAGCAGTTGCATCCCTTCGCGGCGGACATTAGATGCGGTCTGCCATCGCTCCCGCGGCGTTCCGTGCTCTCCGATGAATCCCCCTCACGAACAATCCGATCCAGGCGCGCTCACGCCCTGGCTGGTCCGTATCCCCGAGATTTTCGCGGGCCTTGCCCCGGACATTCTGAGGGAATTGGGGGCCGTCACCGATACCCCTCTGGGGCAGGAATACCATCTCCTCAAAACGGCCCGCCCCGAGCAGATACAGGAATCTGAGGTGGGGACGTTTCTCCGCTGGAACCTCCCGATGGACCACACCTGGCCCTGCCATCCACGCAAGATGGACAAATTCATCGAGAAGGCCGCGCAGACGTTGCTTGCCAAATTTGGCCAACGCCATCCGCAGGGGATCTTCATGGGGCAGCTCAATCCCGGCTCGCCCGACCCCTATTACAAGAGCCTCGCCTCCAACCTGCGGGGGCGGACCCTCCTTCTCTTTCCCACGCTGGAAGCCGGCGGTGTCGAAGAGCAGGATCCCTCGAGGGACTCGTTGTTCTGTCTCGTTGGCAGGGAAGGGCTTTTCTGTGGAATGCAGAGCCCTGGAGCCTGCAATGGATTTTACCCCGGAGGCAGCAAATACATCTCGGTCGACAATCCCGGAACCATCAGCCGCGCCGGGGCGAAATTGGCCGAGGCCCTGCATTACCTCAAGCTGCACCGGCGTCCCTTGCCGCCGGGAAGCCATTGGCTGGAACTCGGGGCCTGTCCTGGCGGAATGACCTCGGAACTGCTCGCGAGGGATTACCACGTCACCGCCATTGATCGAGCTCCGCTCGATCCCCGGGTCGCGCACCAGAACGGACTGACTTTCATCAATGCTGACGTGGCCACCTTTGTTCCCCGGGGCTCGGTGACCTACGAGGCGATGCTCTGCGACATGAACGGGCCTCCCGAAGATTCGATCGATCAGGTGATTCGCCTCTCGCGATGGCTCAAAAGGCCCGGTTTGGTGGTGTTCACCTTGAAATTGCCCCGGATTGAAACGCTGGCGGAGCCCTGCGAACGATTCCGCCGAATCGTCAACCGCGCCGCCAAAGGCGGACTCGGACTGTTGGCCCAGACCCACCTGACCTACAACCGGCACGAGTTCACCCTCTTTTTCGAGCGGAGCTGAGTCGTCCAGGGCGGGCCACCAGAGCGATCCCTTGATTGGAGTGTGACCGCATCCGGCGGGGGGAAACCCTGGCTCGTGGGGGGGCACTCCCTTCGATGCAGAAAAAAGCCCGTCCTCAGTAGAGGAGTGCCTTCTCCCGCCGGATCCGGAAAGCCGCGAGATCCTTCTCCCAGCCAGCCACGATTTCCTTCCATGGGAGGCCTTCCTGGATGCCCCGCAGCACCTGGTCGTCGAGCAACAGAGTGTTCATCTCTTTCAGTTTGAACTGTTTGGGGTGGAGCCGCTGCAGGGTTGCGGCCAGCGCGATGCCGACATCGACCGGGCGCAGGGCCAACCGGTCGGTGATCAGCAGTTCGACTCCCCGGCAGGGTTCGCCGGAGAAAATGCTGGCTTTCGGGGTGAACCGGACCGGCAGGAAACGGATCCCGGGCAGACCGAGAGCGTTCATTTCATGAGACAAACGGAGATCATCGACATACGGCGTGCCGACAACCTCGAACGGCCGGTCGGTGCCGCGCCCAACCGAGACGGAAAATTCCAGCAGACCAATGCCCGGATACAGGGTGGCGGCAGTGAGGGAGCGCATGTTCGGCGACGGATTACTCCACGGCAGGCCGGTGGCGTCGAACCAGAGATCCCGGCGCCATCCTTCACATCTGATCACAGTAAGATCGGTGGGCAGGTGCCGCTCCGATTTCATGAGGTTCGCCAATTCTCCCACGGTCATGCCATGGCGCAGCGGCAGAGGGTGACACCCGACAAAGGTTTCCTCCTTCGGCTGTGAAGGGCCTTCGACGGAGAGGCCGCCAAGAGGGTTGACGCGGTCGAGGACGATGAATTTTTTCCCTGCTTTGCCTGCCGCTTCCAGACAGTTGCGCATCGTGGAGATGTAGGTGTAGAAGCGGCAACCGATGTCCTGGATGTCGAAAACCCGGGCATCCAGATCCGCCATTTGTGCCTCCGAGGGCGACTTTCGCTCTCCGTAAAGACTGTGGATGGGCAGGCCGGTTTTCGGATCCTTGTCATCACGGATCGAGGCTTGGTCGAATTGCCCCCGGATGCCATGTTCCGGACTGAAGAGGGCGCGCAGATTCACTTCGGAGGCGTTCGCGAGCAGATCGATGGTCGCATTCCGCTCCGCATCCTGTCCTGTGTGGTTGGTGATCAGTCCGATGCGCAATCCTTTGAGGGCCGCAAACTGCGTGCGGCGCAGGACGTCGATACCGTTCCACACCGTGGGGACTTCGTCCTTGGAGAGCCGCGCCGACATTGCCGTTTGCACGGTGGCGGGGTCATAGTCCGTCAATTGTTTGACGGCGGTGCGGCCCAGCGCGGCATAGAGGTCTCGGGCATCGCCTTTGCCGTCGGGATGGAGACGGCTGCTCAACAGGATGACGAACGCCTTCGAGGATGGATCGATCCAGAGGCTGGTGCCGGTGAATCCGGTGTGTCCGTAGGAACCGAGCGGAAACAGACCTTTGGGCACACTGCGGTCCCGCGCGATCCCCCGGGGCCGGCTGAAACCGGAGTCGAGATCCCAGCCGAGTCCCCGCCGGGCCAGCACCGTGGGAGGCGTTTGCACTCGCGTCATGAGCCGCACGGTTTCCGGATTAAGGACGCGTTTACCTTCGAGTTGGCCTTCCTGGAGCATCATCCGGGCGAAGCGCGCCATGTCGGCTGCCGTGGTGAAAAGGCCCGCGTGCCCCGCCACCCCGCCCATCCGGCGGGCGGTCGGATCATGGACCTCTCCGCGCAGCATCCTGCCCGAATCATCCCCTTCCGTTGGCGCGATGCGCGGTCTCCAGTCTGCCGGAGGGAGATAGGTGGTCGAATCCATGCCGAGGGGGCGGAACAGGTGCCCCCGGGCATAGGCATCAAGCGTCTCGCCACTGACCCGGTGCACGATTTCTCCGAGGAGGATGAAATTGACATCGCTGTAGCGGAAGATCGTTCCCGGAGCGTCATCCAGTGGAAGGGAACAAGCCCGGGAAATGGCCGCTGTCGTGCCGGTCCAGGCGGGCTCCTTGGGAATGCCCGGCGGCAGTCCGGAGACGTGGGTGAGGAGGTGCGTCAGGGTGATGGCTTCTCGCTGCCCACCGGAGAATTCCGGGAGATACGTTTTGATGGGGGCACTGAGGGAAAGTTTCCCCGCTTCCACGAGTTGCATTACCGAGGGCGTGGTGACGAGCACTTTTGTCAGAGAGGCGGCATCAAACACGGTGTCCTCTGTCATGGCCTCGGTGGCGGGCACGGTCGCCCGGTTGCCCGAGGCAAAGTGAATCGGAGAACCGTCCCGCTCCACCCAGACCACGGCCCCCGGGATGTCTCCATGTTGCCTGGCCTCGGCGATTACTTTTTCGAGCACCTCGGCGGTATCGGGAAGAAAAGGTGCGGAATGGGATTGGGACCATCCCAGGGGCGGAACCGCACACAGCAGCCCGCCGGGCAAAAGAAGGAGGGCCGTGCGAAGCGTCATGTCCGGAGCATAGAGAGTCCCGCCCCGCGCGTCAATGCCTCCGCGACCTAGGCCACCGCCCAATGCACAATGACGCAGCGCGACATGTCGAAAGGGGAGAATTCCAGCGTGACGGTCATGCCGACAGGATCGACCCCCTCGGGGGCGCGGGGCAGGTGCTTTTCCCTCACCCCCATGGCGCGGTGGCCATTGGCCAGAGCGACGAGGTAGAGTTGATCAGGTTTGCGGACCTCGATGACCGTGCCCTGAGTGGTGATGGGGGGGCGCTGCGGCATGCGGGTCGGAGAGAGCGAACCGTTCCGGGCTCAAAGATCGAGGAAATTCTGAAGCAGTTGCTTGCCTTCGGAAGTCAGAATGGATTCTGGATGAAACTGCACCCCATGGATCGGCAGGGTGCGGTGCCGCAGCCCCATGATTTCACCTTCCGCCGTTTCAGCGATGATCTCCAAACAGTCCGGAAAGGTCTCCCGTTTCACGATCAGAGAATGGTAGCGCGTCGCTTCAAAGGGATTGCTCAAGCCGCGGAAGACTCCGACATTCTGATGCAGGATCGGGGAAGTCTTGCCGTGCATGAGTCGCTCCGCCCGGACCACGTCGCCACCGAAGACATCACCGATGCACTGGTGCCCGAGGCAGACGCCGAGCAGGGGAATCTCAGCCCCGAAAGTGCGGATCACGTCGCTGCTGATGCCTGCTTCCTTCGGGGTGCAGGGGCCGGGAGAAATGCAGATCTTTGCCGGGGCGAGGGCGCGGATTTCCTCCAGCGTGATCTCGTCGTTCCGGTAAACCTTGAGGGTGGACCCCAACTCCCCGAAATACTGGACGAGGTTGTAGGTGAACGAATCGTAATTGTCGATGACAAGAAGCATGGTGGTCAGGAAGAGGGTTCGTGGTCGTCCCGGGAATAGTTCTGGGCCCGGGCGATCGCCCGCAGGCTGCCCATGGCTTTGTTGACGGTCTCCTGGTATTCCGAGGTCGGATCGGAGTCCGCGACGACGCCGGCGCCCGCCTGGACATGGGCTTTGCCGTCCTTCAAAACCACGGTTCGGAGGGCGATGCAGGAGTCGTGGTTGCCGTCGTATCCGAAATATCCCACCGCACCCGCGTAGGCGCAGCGCTTGGCCTTTTCCAGTTCATGGATGATTTGCATGGCCCGGACTTTGGGGCTGCCCGAGACCGTTCCGGCGGGGAAGGTGGCGCGCATCACGTCGTAAGCATTGTGACCAGGGGCAATGCGCCCGATGACATTGGAGACAATGTGCATGACATGGCTGTAGCGCTCGATGCCCATGAACTCGGTGACTTCCACGGAGTGGAAATCCGCCACCCGCCCCACATCGTTGCGAGCCAGATCGACCAGCATGACGTGCTCGGCGCATTCCTTCGGATCGGCGAGGAGGTCGGCGGCGAGAGCGTTGTCTTCTTCCAGAGTGTTGCCCCGTTTCCGGGTTCCCGCGATGGGGCGGATCGTGATTTGTCCATCCACCGCCCGGACATGGACTTCGGGAGAACTGCCAACCAGTGCAAACTCCTCGCCGAACTGCAGGCAGAACATGTAGGGAGAGGGATTGACGTGACGCAGGGCTCGGTAAAGGTCGATCGGCGAGCCCGTGTAGTCGGCGGTGAACCGCTGCGAGGGGACCACCTGAAAAATGTCCCCGGCGAGGATGTATTCCTTGGCGGCCCGGACCATGCCTTCGTATTCCGACTGGGTGGTGTTGCTGGTGGCGGGGATCTCCGGCGGCTCCACCAGAAGCGGCATCGGATTCCCCCCGACCGGGCGCCCGAGGCGGGTCACGAGATCTTCGATCCGTTTTCGGGCATCGGCATACCCCTCCTCGGGCGAGGCGTGCTCATCGGTTTTGACATGGGCCACGACCTGGAGCCTGCGGAACCGGTGATCGAAGATCACGAGGGTGTCGGTGAGCAGAAAGACCATATCCGGCAGGCCTAGCGTGTCCGGAGGGGGAGGCGTCACCGTCGGTTCGAAAAAGCGCACCATGTCGTAGGCAAGGTAACCCACGGCCCCGCCGGTGAAGACCGGCAAACCGGCGAGGGGAACCGGTTGGTACTGGCTCATGATCCGCTCCAGCTCGTGCAGGGGATCCCCTTCGGACTCGGGCAGGGTGCGCTTCGTGGTGGAGCCGTTGACCGTCAGGGTCAGGTCACGTCCATGGGCGCGGAGTTCCACCCGGGGTTGAAAGCCGAGGAAGGAAAACCGGCCGATCTGTTCGCTGCTTTCGGCCGACTCCAAGAGGAAACACGGGCTCCCGTCCTGCAGTTTGCGGAAGGCCGAGACCGGGGTCTCATAGTCTGCCGCCAGCTCGGTGTAGACCGGGATCAGGTTGCCCTTGTCGGAGAGGGCGCGGAATTCATCGAAAGTGGGTTTGAGGGGGATCATTGGAGACGGCCGCGCGGCCGGGTGGCCGAACGCCCGCTACCATGCACCGGGGGGCGGGGCTTGGCAAATCGGGAGTCACTTCGGAATCCACTGGTTTCACTCTTCGCGCGCCAAGCGGTGCGTTCCGGCATAAACATTGAAATACCGGTCGCGGAGAAAGCCGACCAATGTCTGGCCGGAGTCCTGCGCATGCGCCACGGCCAGGCTGCTCGGGGCGGAGATGCCGGCCACGATGGTCAGTCCGGCAAGGTGGGCTTTCTGTGTCAGTTCAAAGGAAAGTCTCCCGCTCACGAGCAGAATGCCGGCCGTGAGGGGCAACCTGCCGTCGAGCAGGCTCCGGCCGATCACCTTGTCGAGGGCATTGTGGCGCCCCACATCCTCCCGCACGATCAGGAGGTCTCCCGCTTCGGAAAAAAGGGCGCTGGCATGGAGTCCCCCGGTGATCCCGAAGGTTGCCTGGGCATCGCGGAGCTTGGCCGGTAGTGACCGGAGGAGCTCCGGGGAGACTTGCGGCCCCCCGGTCAAACGGGGGATCCGTCCGCAGATCGCGGCGATGGTGGCTTTGCCACAGAGTCCGCAGCTTGATGAGGTGAAGACATGGCGGGTCAGGCTCTCATAATCGACGGCCAAACCGGGGCGGAGTTTCACATCCACCACATTTCCCTCGGAGCCATGCTCCAGGGCGGGGCATTGCACGATCTCATCGAGATCCTCCGGCGTTTGCAGCAAACCTTCGGTGAACAGGAATCCGGCGGCCAGCTCTTCATCGTGACCCGGCGTGCGCATCGTCAGGGCGATGCTGCGGCCCTGGACCCGGATTTCCAGCGGTTCTTCGGTGGCGACGGAGTCAAAGGCGGTCGCGGTGGAGCCGGGATCTTCCGGTCCTTCAAAGCGGTGCCGGGTCACCCGGGTGGCCGTGGCGGAGGAGGCGAACCGCTCCTGTTCTTTGACTTCGAGGAGGGTATTGAGATTGGCGAACATCCAGCGTTCCCCGGGAGCAACCGGCCGGGCGATCAGCCATCCGGTTGATTCTCCGGCACGGGCGAGACTTTGCAGATCGCGCCGTCCTGCCGCCAACTGGTTCCGGGCTGCTTCCAGCAGGGCTTCGCGGTGATACACCGCCACCAAGGGTTCCCATTTTTCCTCGTCTCTGGGGACGACAGATTTGCCGGACTGCTGGGCTTCTTCGAGGAGGTCGGCGAGGTAGTCGCCGGGAATCAAAGGCGTGTCGATCGCCAGCACCGCCACCCAGGACGCGGCGCAGGCCTCCAGACAGGAGACCAATCCCGCCAAGGGCCCCTGGCCCGCGAGGTCCGGGGCATCGTGGACCAGTCGGACCCCGTCGGGGAGTTCCGGGTAAGTCTGACCCTCCCGTCCTGAGAGCAGGGCGGGGACGCGGTCCGGACCCAGGCGGTCGGCTTTGTCCAATTGGATCCGATACAGAGGGAGCCGGCGCCAGGACCAGGGCAGGTGGGCTTTGTCCATACCCATCCGGGTCGAGCCGCCTCCGGCGAGGACGATCAGAGCACAGGGGAGGCGGGATCCTGGAAGCATGTTCTACAGTCGCCGTTCCAAGCCGCAGGGCAACGAATTCCATCACTGCTGGCCTCAGAGGCAAGGAGTGGCGGGGAACTGAGGTTAGAATCCAGAGAGGCACCGGAGGCCCGGGCAGCCTGTCACATTTTCCCCGCTTGCCCCACCGGGAAAGTCCGCCTTAACTCCCGGCATGCTTCGCAAGACCAAAATCATCGCCACTCTCGGTCCGGCCACTCATGGCCGCGACATGCTGCGTCAACTCATCGAACGGGGCGTCGATGTCTTCCGGATCAACATGAGTCACGCCCGGCACGACACGGTGCGCGAGGTTGTCGGCATCATTCGGGAGGAGTCGGCGGCGATGGACCGCAGCGTCGCCATTTTGGTCGACTTGCAGGGGCCGTCGATCCGGACCGGCGATCTGCCCGAGCCTTACACGCTGAAAGCGGGCGATGTGGTGGAATTCCGCAATGACGATCTGGTGGCGGGACAGCCCCTCTCCACCACGGTCAACTACGTGGGCCTGAGTGAGGACGTCTCGGTGGGGGACACCCTGCTCGCCGACAATGGCGTGATTCATTTCAAAGTCGTCACCAAAAGCCCGGGTCGTCTTGTCTGCGAGACCCTCACCGCCGGCCAGCTCGGTTCCCGGCGGCACATCAATCTCCCCGGAGTCCGGGTCAATCTGCCGTCCCTCACCAAAAAAGACCTCCTCGACATCGATCTCGCCATCTCCATCCAGGCGGACTATGTCGCCCTCAGCTTCGTTCGCGACGCCCGCCATGTGCAGCAACTCCGGGATCTGCTCGGAGAGAAGGAATGTTCCGCCCGGATTGTGGCCAAGATCGAAGACCAGGAGGCGGTGCGGCATCTTCAGGAGATCATCATCGCCGCCGATGCCGTCATGGTGGCCCGGGGGGATCTCGGCATCGAGGTCCACATTGAGGAACTCCCGGTGATCCAGCGCACGATTCTCAAGGAATGTGCCCGGATCGGCCGCAAGGTCATCGTCGCCACCCACATGCTCGAGTCCATGATCGAGAATCCTGTGCCCACCCGGGCCGAGATCACCGATGTCGCCAATGCGGTCTATGAGCAGACCGACGCCGTCATGCTGAGCGGGGAAAGCAGTGTGGGCAAGCACCCTCTGGAGTGCGTCTCTGTCCTCGATCGCATCGCCAAACGCATGGAACGGGAACCCGGTGCCGGCTTTTGCCAGTCCATCGAGTTGAAAAGCGAAAAGCAGTTCACCGTCAAGGCCGCCGTCGTCCTCGCGGACTCGCTTCCCGAGAGCCACGTTCTGGTCTTCACCGCCCGGGGAATCATGGCCAACTATGTCGCTCACCAGCGTCCGCGGAACTCCCACATTTTCGCCTTCACCCCCGATCCGGTCGTCCAGCGGGCCCTGCATCTGAATCGCGCGGTGACGCCTTTCCACATGGAGTTTGCCGAGAATCCCGAGGCCACCATCCGACAGGCGATCGAGCACTTGAAAAGCCGCTCCTTCGTCGCTGCGGGAGATCCCGTCGTCATCCTGAGCGATGTCCTGACCGGGGATTTTGACACCAACTCCGTGCTGCTGCGCAAGGTCTGAGCCCTGCGACGCCGACGAACCCCGGCCGACATTTTCAATGACGAGCGGTGCCCGGCAGCTCTGCGAGATGCAACCGTAGAATTCGGCGCATTTCCTCAATGGAGTCGGGGTGATGGGCGATTTGGCCGTGCTTGGTGGGGACGACAATTTCCGAAACCGCCTCGTCCAGATGGCTGCTCCAGTAAGGCACCATTTTGTCATTGCTCTCCGGCAACGGCTTGTCACCGATTTTTCCGATGATCGAATGCAGGGGCATTTGCCGGCCGATGGGGAGCGATTTGACGGATTCGAGAATCGGCGAGTGGGCCTTGAGGTTCATCACGCTCGTCGGCGGGGCATGCAGAGTGGCGCGGCCCAGTTCCGTCAGTCCGGGGAATTCCTCGACGTCTCCGTCAAACAGGATGTCCACCGGATAGCGGATGATCCGGTTGGCCAGTGCGACAATGGGTTTGTCCGCCACGTCGGTGCCCTGGTGCGGGGTCACGAGGAAAATGGTCCGGGCGATGTTGGGATTGTGCTGGAAAGAGAGCATGCTTTCCAGGGAATGGCGCTGGTGTTCGGGGAGGGCGATGGATTCCAGGGGGCGGTCCACAAAGAGTTCTCGCAGCGTTTCCCCGCTGTCCCGGATCTGGAGGCTGGAGAGGACGCCGCCATAGCTCTTGCCCACCAGCACCGTCTGCTTCATCAGTGGATTCTGGTGGTCCGGATCCGCCACCCGTTGGAACTCCGCCAGGTGGTGCCGCAAGGCGGCTCCGCAGAAGACCGCCGGGAATCCCGACGGGTAGCCAAAGCAGAGGAATTGGTAATGTTCCCGGATTTCCGGATCGGACCGGAGTTGGTTGATGGCCTTGGCCCAGACCGCGGGTGTTTTGGAAAGCCCGTGGACCAGGATCACCGGAATCTTGTTGCCGCGCAGAGGCTCGACTTGAAACAGCCCCGTTTCCTCGAGGTGCTTTGCCGGATGCAGCATGGCGTCTCGCCCCACGTTTTTGGGCGGATTGAGCGCCGCGAGCAAGGCCAACGGGGCGGTGAAATCGGCCGCCAGAGTCACCTCCTGGGGGCCCAACCTGGCTTTGTCAGTCATCAGGACATCGTGCAGGCTGAGGAGGACCTGCCCCGGTTTTCCGGAAGGAGGAAACTGGAGGGTCGCCGTGACCGGTAGTTCCATGCCGATCGGGTGCATCAGAGGATCGGCCACGGCCCTTTCCGGCGTGTGTCTTCGGCCGCCCACCAGGGCGCCACCGATTCCGGTGACCGTCTCCCGCACCTGATAACCGTGAATTTTCAGGTTTTCAGCGGTCCTGATCTCATCAAAATAGGAGGGGGCAAAAGTCGTGTCGTTGGTGTCCGCAACCTTGATCTGATAGGTCCGGAGCGGCCCCTCAAAGGTGCGGGAAGTCGCGCCGCCGGAGAAGGCCGTCCGGGAAAGTTTCGCCGTCTCGCCGCAGGCGTGATTGTAGAGGCTCAGCCAGGGGCTCGCGGTGCCCTTGCGATGGGATTCGAGAGCGCCCGGGTAGGCGGTTTCGGCAGCCTGGAGATACCAACCGACAGCGGTCGCTGGTTGCTTTTGCTCAAGGCGGGCGGCTTCATCGCAGAGAATCTCGGCAAGGGTCAGTCTTTCGTTGGACAGGGCGGGGGATCCGGCTGCCTTGGCATCCCATTGCTTCACCACTTCCAAAGGGGTGCCGCCGCGGTGGTGTTGGGCCACCATGGCCTTGGTCACCGTGCTGCGCTTCCCGGGATGCGGCAGGTCATCCTTGGGGGCACCAAGGGGATGCGCGTTGCTGACTTTGACCAAACTGGCAGAATGGCACCCCGTAACCAGGAGAAAGCATCCGGCGGCCATCAGGTGACGGCACAGGGGGAGCCAGGAAGCGTGGCAGTGGGAACCGTTCATGGGAGGCGTAGCAGAGGCAAGGGCAAGGCGGGCAATGCCCCAAGGAAAGGAAAGGCAGGTCAGAAAAATCAGTCGGGCGGTTCCGGCAGGGCAGGGGAGTGCATCTCCCGGTTGCCTGCCGTTTGGGTGGCCGGGGGACCGGTTCCTGCCCTCGGGCGCGCAGAAAATAGAACGCTGGTGATGTCTCTGCAACGGAAGAAAACAACCCCGCGAGCCGTCCCTCAGCCCCCTCGGAAGGGATGCCCGTTACGCGGCCGACACGGCGACCAGATGGAGCAGATCGCCGAACCCGCGCCGACCAGGCATGGCGTTCAGCCTTGCAATCATCCGCCGTAAGTGGGCATCATTCGGGACGGGGCGTTGATTAAAAGAAGCTGTGGATC
>JADZAX010000188.1 GCA_020852405.1 Verrucomicrobiales bacterium | reverse complement strand
CCCAACCTGCCTTGACGGGATGCACACCGCATGTAGTGGCCCTGCACCGGCTCCACCGGGGTGGTAGCGAGGTCATCAAGGAGCGAGGCCCAGTTGAGACCAAGTTCTTCCCTGCCAATCTCATTGAACGTGACCAGATCCTGCACGGGGCGGTTGGTGGCGGTGTATTTCCCGTCGATGAGGTGGAGATTGATCCCGTCGAGCACGGCCTTAATCAGCCCGTCTCCGGTGACGTGGGTCATCCACCCAAGCACCCATGCGAGGGCCCGGTGTCCGGGACCGAACAATTCCATGGCATCACCCGCCACATCCGACGCATACTCAAGGTAGCGCGACCACCCCAGAGTGTGATTCCGGTCCGCGGGACTCCACCCTAAAATGAGATGGGACCTGCCATAGAACCCCGTCTGGATTTCCTGAGGGGTGACCTCCCGCCCCTCGAATGCCAGTGTCCAAGGCTTGACCGGACCTCCGGTGATCGGGCTGCGGGACACGACGACAGGCCCGTGTCCAACGCCTTCGCCGGTATCGAGACAGACCGCATTCGGCACGGTCTGGATGTCGCATCCCAAATAAGCGCCAGCCAGATAGGTCGGGAAATGCCTCCGGATCACAGGCACGATCGGAAGTCGCCTGGCTTCTGCCGCTTTGGCCGCCAGCATGGCGTAGGCGGTGTGCCCGATGATTCCACTCATGCTGTCAGTTTACCTCCGGTCGTTGACTCTGGCGAGAACGGATGCCGGGACCGATCCCGCTCCCAAGCCCACCGCCCCACTCAAGTGAGCCCGCCTCTCCCTGGAGACGCTGCCTTCCCCGGCATCAGAGCCCGATGGGCTTCAAGCACTCCCGCGACCGTCCCGAAAGGTGCGGCAAACATCCATCCCACCACCGGGATCAGCATGATGAGCAAATAACCGGATCCCAGGCCGGTCGCCAACCCCCGGTGGGCCCGCGAAAAGGCCGCACTTTCTGACACAGTGTAGGACCGGTATTCCAGAGGAAAATCGAAAAGCCCTTGCCCCATGAAACGGGCCTGAATGAGGAAAACGAGAGTCGCCGTCACCAGCGAGCCGATGCCAGGGATGAGGAGGAAAATCATGCAAAAAGCCGTCAGGGTGAGTTCCAGCAGGATCGACCGGGAGTTGACCGCGGCACTGCGGAGAAGGCTACCCATCAGTCCCAGAGGCCGCCCCGGCCTGGGACCGGTGTCAATGCCTCGTTGCACCGCTTCCGCGAGTTTCCCCAGCACGGGCGCCAAGGCGACCAGGACAAGGTGTTTGTGCCCCAGAACAAACAGCACAACCAGAAGCAACGCCGTGAACACTCCGATGGTCAGGGCGATGAGATGATCAAGCCAGGGAGGCGAAATCGACAGGGAATTCTCCACATAATCGGTCATCCACCGCCCGAGAAACCAGATTCCGAAGAGGAAAAGCACACTGCATAACAGGCTGACGAATCCCGGCCAGAGCAGACTGTGCCAGAGCCTCAGACGGGTCAGAGTGGCCGGAACCAGGGCATACCCGCGCAATCCTTTGAGCAGGCCCACAAGGAAGCCCTGCCGCTTCAGGGGTGGAGAGACCGTCGTTCCGGAGGAGGACATCAGATGCCACTGTGGTGCCCCGGAGTGGTGCATGCAAGCGAAGACAGTTCCCCGGGCGAACATCCGGGAAACCCGTCACTTCTCGGGAACCGGCGCCTCTTGCGGAACCGGCGGCTTGAGCTCGCTTTCAGGCACGATTTTTTTCATCCGGTCTGCGGTGATTTGCTGCACCGCCTTGAGACCGGTCGTGGATTCGGTTCCATCATCAAGCCGGCGGCTCCTCTCAAAATGCCCCAACGCGGACTCCCCGAGATCCAATTTGCCTGCGAGAGCATCCACCGCAGCCTGTGGGGCACCGGCATAGAGCGCTCCTTTGCCATAGAGGCTGGAGAAAATGCGAGATTGCGGGGTGAGCTCAGGATGCGTCCCGGGAGCGCTTCCGGCCAATTCCAGCGAGGCGCGCAACGCCATCGCCGACAACCGGGGATCCCCTCCGGCATTCAGGGTGTAGGCACTGCCGAAAGCCACCGCCGCTTCCTCCGTCTGTCCCTGCTCCCTCAGGGCGACTCCCTGCAAATAGGCCATCTCGATGCCTTCACCGGCATCGGCTTGAAACGTTTCAGTGGCAAAGGCGGTCTCGGCAAGCCGGATGACCTCCTCCCAGCGTGCTCCACCAGCCGCCGCCCAGGCCATAAAGACAGGGGACAGTGAGCGTTCTTTCTCAGGAAGCAGGGCCAACTCCGGCTGGAGTGCTTTCAACTGCGCCTCAATGGATTTCGCATCGAGCAGGGCCCGGTGACACTCCAAGAGGGCCCGTCTTGCCCGGCTTCGGAAATTCCCCGGTGCCGGATAAAAGGTGAGATTGCCGCCTGCCGCGATGACCTTGCCATAGGCCACCACCGCTTCCGGAAACTTCTCCGAGAGCAGAGCCGCCTCGGCGCGCTTCCAATCCTCGGGCTCCGGCCAGTCAATGGTTTCGATCTGGTCGTAGGACAACTCGGCCTCGGTGAGGCTCCCCTCCAATCGGTATTTTAAACTCCGGGGACCGAGGGAAGCCACCAGCAAATCTTGGGAGGTCCCGGATTTCAACCTCACCGTGACGGGCGCGGCAAAGGCTTGCCCGCTCCAGAGAAGGATCACCCACAACCAAAGGAAATGACGGAGAATCAACATGATGGGATAGGATTCAGGGAAGAGGTTGCTTGGCCGTCCACTCGGCTTTCCATTGACGGAACAAAGAACGTCCCTCGACAATGCCCGGATGATCGAGGTGCCCGAGCCGTTTCAGCAGGTCCACGAGAACGATCAGCGCGTCGCCCTCCTGTCCCCGTTTTTTGAGCAACCGGGCGGTGTCAAGGTATGCCAGGGTTGACCAATCCAGTTGTCCAGGATAATTGATGTAGGTCGCGGCAAACGTCCGGATCGCCTCCCCATCCAGTCCGAGTTTTTCCTGGCATTGGCCGAACTGGTAGTTCGCTTCCGCCCGCGCCTGCATCCACTGGGACTGGGCGAGGTAACGGTGCCAGGCCTCCGCAGCCCCCTCCCACTCTTTCCGCCGGTGCAGCAGCCTTGCCAAATTCAGAGTGGCCGGTTCCTGCAGGGTGGTGTTCTCTGACTCCTCGACGACCCGGCGGAATCCGGATTCGGCCCGGGCCAGCTGCACCGGATCGCTGCTCTGCGCATCCAGTTGGGCAGCTTCGAGCAACGCCAGATCCAGATGGCCCTGTTCCGGCCTGGCATCGATGAGATACCCATACAGTTCCCGGGCCTGCCCGGGGTCTCCCTTCTGGACGAAATGCCGCGCCATTTTGATAAGTCCGTAGTTCGGCAAGGCCTCTTTGCCAAGCTTGCCGAGATCCCCGTAAAGGCGGTCCTGCTCGGCGGCGAGATCCTCACCCACCGCGAAAGTCTCGCGGAGCTCCACTTCGGCAACGGCAACCCAGGCTTTAAAAGCGGACACTCCCTTGCCTCGTCCTGAGAACGCCCGCAAAGCCGCCATCGCCGCTCCCGGCTGCTCCCGCTCCCGGGTTTGCCACAGTCCGACCAAGGTTTCGAACAATTCATCCAACTGCCGTCCCGGACCTTCGGGGGCGAGCCGCAGGATGTGCCCCTGCAGTTCCCTTTCCGCCTCCACTCCTCTGCCGCTGGCGATCAGCGCCGGCAGTGCTCCCGCGAGCGCATCAATTTCATGCCGGCTCCCTCGATGCTCCGCAACCATCTCGTCGAACCATTTCACCACCTGCGGCCAATCCTGAACCGAATCATAGAGCAGAATGAGTTTCCAAAGCGAGTAAGCCACGACTTCATCATCCGCGGGACGGTCCGCGGTTTCACGGCCCTTGAGGTAGGCCTGAGCCATTTCCTCCACCTCCGCGTCCCCCCGGGCCACGAGGACATCGCCGAGCAGATTCCACGTCGTGGGCACCTCACGGCAGGCGGGATGCTCTTTCAAAAGGCGCTCGGCATGGGCCTGGGCCGGCACGAGATCCCCCAGCACGTAGCGGCACAGCCC
Organism: Verrucomicrobiales bacterium; assembly: GCA_020852405.1. Lineage (GTDB taxonomy): Bacteria > Verrucomicrobiota > Verrucomicrobiia > Verrucomicrobiales > DEV007 > JACKQE01. The sequence goes on along the minus strand of JADZAX010000188.1, from coordinate 3,688 downwards.
GGCCTGGTAAAGGGCCCCTGAAACCATCTCAGAAGCCGGATAGTCCTTCAGGAATGCCTCCAGGATGGTCGCGCCTTCGGCCCATTTGTAGAGATTCACCTTCACCGATCCCAGATAGTAGCGGACCGGCTCGAGCCGTTTCCCGAAAGGATAGTTCACCAGGTAGGCTTCCAGTTCCGTCTCGGCCTCCGCAAATTGTTCCAGATGGTAAAGAGACGCCCCTGCGATGAAATCCGGAACATCGCGGGCCTCTTCCCCCGCAGTGAGGCGCTTTTGCAGGCCAGCGGCGATCTCATGACTTTTGGCAAAATCCTCGATCGCGAAGGGCGATTCGGTCATCAAACGGGTCACTTCGGGGAGAAGTTCGTGCTTGGGAAACTCATCCAGGAAGCGGTGACCGTAGGTGACGAGATAATCCCAGCGAAAGAGCTGGGCCGCGCTGGCCACCACATTGTAGACAACGGCCGGACGCTCACGATAGCCGGGATAATGGTCAGCGAGAAACTTGTAGGCCGCCAGACTGGCGGGAAAATTGCGCAGTTGGTAATGCGCCGCCGCCACCGCGGCCTGCAGCGCGGGGATCTGCGCCTTCACTTCTGCGGCCTGCCGACGAAGCCGCGCCGCTTCCGCCTCCAGCCGGGGTCCGTTCACCGCGTCCAGCTTCGCCCGCCGCTCCTGAGCACCGGCACGATCCTCGAGGTAACTGATCAGCTCGCGGGGATTGTACATCAGGGAAAACCAGGACAGAGCCCTCACCGGCTCATTCTCCGCCATGGCTTGGTCACCCAGCAGGGAGAACACGGGGTTCCGCGCCCACCTGACGGTCTTCCCGTCCTCGCGCAGGAGATCGGCGTACTGCCAGAGAAAAGGCTCCACCACTTCAAATTTTTCTTTGGGTGACCAGTCCTCCGTGAGAATCATGAAAGCCGCCTGCTTGACGAAATGGGACGCCCCCGGATTGTCCAGGGCGCGCCCGAGAAACTCGCGTCCTTTTTCCCGGGCCCCGCTGCGCAAATAGGCCCGGCCGAGATTCAGGCCGATGAGCTCGGGTGGCACTTTGTTTCCCGGTTGTTTGGATTCGTCGAGGGCTTTCTCCAGAATCTGGACCGCTTCCTCATAGCGGGTGATCACCACCAGGCAGGCGCCCCATTGGGCCAGGGCATGGACCCGGAAGCGGTTCGGCATCCATGGGATCTCCCGGACCTCATTGGGATCGGGCGGCGTGTTCGGGAAATCATCGTGGCAAGCGCGGAAAGCCGCGATGGCTCCATCGTAATCCTCTTTGCCCATCAGGAGCAGCCCCTGCAGGTAATAGAAATGCCCGAAGATGGGACCGACGGTGGATCCGGCCTTGGCTCCCCAGTAGCTGATGACATTTCTCACCACGTCGAGCCCCCGGTCATAGTCCCCCCGCTGCAAACTGGCGAGGGCACGGTTGTAGGATCCGGGGAGATCCTCGGCAGGATTGCGGATGTCTTGGGCGCGGACAAACGGCGCCCAAGCCAGCAGGAAAACGAGGGTGACGATCAGAAGTCGCCCGTCGGACAAGCCTCCCCATCGGGACAAGACCCGGGGGCGTCTGGGCACGGCGCAATCTAAACTCACCCGCTTCATGCTTCCTCGCTCATCATTCAACCCGTCACCGGCAGATACCGGTAATAGACCTCCAACATCAGTGTCGACAAACAGGTCCGGAAGTAGATCGCGTCTCCCTTGGCGTGCTGTTCGCTCAGCCCCGATCCCTCCTCCGGCCAACTGCCATCGGGAGCCTGATGCCCCAGCAGCTCCTTGGCAAAGGCGTTGTTCCAGGTGTTCCACGTGCTCCCTCCCTGGTTGAACGCCGCCTGGGTGAAATAATACCAGCCATAGAGATTGCAGCTTGGTTTGTCGTATTGGAAACTACTTTCGGACTTGAGAAAAAAGTCAAAACCGGTGCCTCCCCCCCTTGCTCCACGGCCTCCAAGAAACTGGAGTCCAAGCAGTCCAGCCCCGGTCAGGCTGGCCCGGTCTCCCGGCGACCGGTAACCAAACCCGCCCTTGGGGCCGCGCCGGGTCTCCAGAAAGGCGGCGGCCCGGCTCATGCAGGATTCGAGTCCCTCGACCTTTATTCCGGCGTGCTGAGCCGTTTTGAGAGCCTGGATCTGCCATCCCGTGACAGACAAATCCCCGGCGCCATAGGATTCGTATCCGTAGACCCAGCCCCCGTCACTGGCCTGGCCTTTGACGATCACATTGATCCCGCCGAAAAACGCATCGCCCAGATACGGGATTTCTTCTGGTCCCCGTCCGGTCAGCAGAGCCTTGGCCTCCCCGAGGGCGTAAGTCGCGATGGCATGCTCATATGGCTGAGGATTCTCTCCGACATGGGTGGTGAAATGCCAATCGTTGCCCTGCCCCATCTCGATCAGTCCCAAAAGCCCCCGCGCCACCGTTTCTCCGAACTCCGGGGAGGAAGGGGTTTCGCAATGCCCCAGAAAACTAAGCAGAGCGAGTCCCGTCATCGCTGCCGGATAGTCCCGTCCCCAGGTCCCGTCGGAATTCTGCTGGGTTTTGAGATACCGCAGGGCATTCATCACCGCCGGTTCGACTTTCGGGGATCCTCCGTGTTGAAACAGGAGACGGCTGCGTTGCCCGGGCACACAGCGTCCCTTGAAGGCCACCGGCTGCTTGGACATTCCCATGGCCCCTCCGCCACCGCCGGCTCCAGCCCCGAAACCGGCTCCGTCTCCGAGATCACTCATGCCAAGCCCCATGAGATTGGTCTTGTGATCGATTTTGGCCTCTGGCATGGCGATTTTGGCCGTGGAGGTGCTGCGCAGCATGCGGGACACTGAAGCCGCAGCCGAGGTGGGACGGACCTCTTTGAGCTGCTTGATGGCGCTGATTTTTTTCATCGCGAGATCCGGCGGACGCTCCACCGGAACGACCCGGGCAACGATGGTCGGCGCATCCCGCGTTCCGGGAATGGCGGTGACGATGGCGAACACGATGAGAAGGGCCACATGGAATCCCAAGGCCGCGAGGATCGCGGTGCGCGTTTTTCTTTGCAGCGCGTACCATCGGGTTTTGGCATCCTGCCCGAGACTCTTCACCTGCCGGGCGAGATAATCCTTGCCCAGGGAGACCAGCGCTCTGAATTGATCTTTGACCATGGTCGTCAGGGATTGAGACTGATGTTCCCGATTTCGGCCCGGGCACAGGCATTAAGGACATCGATAAACCGCTGGCCGACGACCAACGGATTGCAGCGCACCACGACCAACGGGTCGGACTGGGAAACCCGGGCGATCCCGGCATAGCGGACGAGCCTCTCCGTCAACACCGGCACGCCATGGTCGCCGGGGTCCGAATCAAGGGGTTCTCCATTCACGGTGATGGTGCCATTTCCGAGGATTTCAACGCGCATCTGATCCACCCGGACCGGACCACTGCTCACGGAAGCGATTCCCGGCAGGAGGAGTGAAAGTTCCGTCTCCTCCTTGTTCAGCGTCGTCGTGACGAGGAAATAGATCAGCAGCAGAAAGGCGACATCGATCAAGGCGGAAATGTTGAAAGCCGGGTCTTCCCGCCCGGAGAACAACCGTCCCTGTCGTTGGTTCATGCTCATGAAAGTAACCGACTCACTCCACTTGGTAGGTCGCGAAGATCACACTGCTGACCCCGCCCCGGGCCGAGGCCTGGACCACGT
>JADZAX010000187.1 GCA_020852405.1 Verrucomicrobiales bacterium | reverse complement strand
TGCCCGGTCACGACTGAGGACACGAAGGAAACCGGCCTGGGCTTCGTCCTTCTTGTTGTCGGCATTGCCACGGTGGAGATGAAAGACCTTGTAAGTGTTGTCCCCAAACTGGTAGCTGGTGCCTTTCGATTTCGCCGCATAGGTTAGAGTAAGATCCGGTTTCGGCGCTTCCTGTTCGTGACTCACCACTGCGGTATGCAAGGCCGTCCAAGGCAGGTCATGGGTCTTGAACCAGTCGAACGCGACCGCCCGCTGGCCGGCATTCCATTGATTGCGCGGAGTTTTCATCACTGGTTCGACGTTCTTGGGAACACGGTCCGTTTCCAGCAGGGTCTGGAAGTAAAATCCCGCGTCACCTCCGCCGTTGGCGATTTTGATCAGCAAAACGTTCCGCCCTGCGGCGAGGGGCAGGCTCAGTTTCAATTCGTCCGCCTTGGCGTCGCCGCCGCCCTTTTCCTCACCCACTTTGAATCCGTTCACCCAGACCTTGAGTCCGTCGTTCCCGCTGACCGACAGACCGAGTGACTGAGCCTTGGGCGACCCGATCTCCCGCTGCAAATAGAACACGCTGTTGGCCCCTTTGAGCACGTCGTTGTATACCTGACCGTCTTTCCAATCGGGCCTGGCTTGCCAAGTCCGTGATTCTTTATTCGCACCATCCTTGTGGGAGGCGTTCAAATCCAGATTTAAGCCGGTTTCCGGTCCGAACGACCCGTCAAAGGCGGCGTTGAAATCTCCCGCCGCAAAAGGCCCGATCACCTGCCAAGGTCCTGCAACGACTGGAACGGCCGGCTTGGCCTGGTCGTCGAGGAACGGGTCAAGACCGGGCAGCAGCTCCTTTTCCCGGGCCTCACGGGCCAAGACCAGCGGACGGTGGGCTCCGTCAAAAGCGGCTTTGGCTTCCTGGTAAATGTTGGGCTGCAGATCCACTCCGATGTCCGCAAAGCCAACATCGGCGAACATGGCGGCCCACTCGTAATAATCACGAGTCCCGATCGGATCGTATTTGTGGTCGTGACAGCGAGCACAGCCTACCGTCAGGCCAAGCATGGAGGTGCCCATGGTGTGGATCATGTCATCTAGTTGCTCGTAGCGGCTCCGTTCGCGCTCTTTTTGGGTCTGCTGCGTGGTGAAGGGACCGCCCACGATGAACCCCGTGGCGGTCACGAGGTCCAATGCCCGGGCCGCCTTGTCTTGAGTGTCCCAATTGGAGCCGGCGAAAAGGTCCCCCGCCAACTGCTCCCGGACAAACTCGTCGTAGGGCATATCAGCGTTGAAGGCCCGGATCACCCAGTCGCGGTATCGCCAGGCATTGGGGCGGTCCTTGTCGAAGGCATAGCCGTTGCTCTCGGCGAAACGGACCAGGTCCAGCCAGTGTCTTCCCCAGCGCTCCCCGTAATGTTCACTGGCCAGGAGCCGGTCGATCAGCCCCGCCCATGCGGCATTGAAATCTAGGGTGGCTGCCGCCGTGAATTCCGCCACGTCTCGGGGAGAGGGCGGAAGACCCGTCAGGTCAAAAAAGGCGCGCCTCACCAAAACGCGTGAATCTGCAACTGGGTTGGGCTCAACACCCCGGCTGTCCTGGGCCGCACGGATGAAACGGTCCACGGGAGTACGCTCCCAGGAAGCGTCACTGGTGGTGGGAGGGACCGGGCCGGAAAGAGGCTGGAAAGCCCAGTGTTTCCGCCCTGCCTCAATGTCCACGTCCGCCGGTTTGGACCCGGAGGGTGATCCCTCACGTGGATCGGGAGCCCCCATCGTGATCCACTTCTCGATGTCGGCAATGAATGCCGCCCCCATCTTCTTTTTCGGGGGCATCTTCAGGTCTCCTTCGTGTCTCAGAGCACGGAGAATCAAAGACTCGTCGACATTGGAGGGGACCACCGCCGCACCGGTGTCACCGCCCTTACGGATGCCCTCCCGGGAGTCCAGCTGCAGTCCTCCTTTCAGCTTTCCCTGAGAAAGGGCCGATGCCGAATGGCATTGGTAACAATTTTCAGAGAGAACCGGCCGGATCTTAGACTCAAAAAAGGCGGTTCCGTCTTCGGCGGCACGGTTGACCGGAGCGTTCGCAAGGAAGAGAACCCCACCGGAGATCAACGGACAGAGGAACAGGTTTCGAGAAGTGATCATGGGAAGAAAAGGAAAGCGGGAAGGGTTGGCAATGGGTTCCGGGGAGATTTGGAAAACGCAGCCCTGCTGCCGACGAGGGAACGTGGAGGCAGGTTCACCACCCCCTGCGGTTTCTGCGGGATATCCTCAAACCAGTTCCGCAATCGGTTTGCCACCTTCTACCACGATGGGGCGGGGGCGTCCTTGCGGATCGGTCCAATGCGAACCCGGATCGATGCCCAAGTGCCGGAACACCGTGGCCGCAAGATCCTGCGGCCCTACTCTCCGGCTGGCGATGTCATAACCACCTTTGTCGGTGCTGCCGATGACCTGTCCGTGACGCAAACCACCGCCCGCCATGACCATCGACATGACCCGGGGCCAGTGGTCCCGGCCCGCATCCTTGTTGATGACCGGCCCGCGGCCGAATTCGCCCATCATCAACACCAGGGTGCTGTCGAGCAACCCGCGTGATTCCAGATCGGTCACAATGGCGTGCAGGGTGCGGTCCACACTGGGCAGCAGGGGCTTGAGTCCTTTCTCAATGCCCCCCCAGCGCACGGCATCGCCATGGTGGTCGAAGTAGCCCCAGGCACCACTGACAAGGGTAAAAGTGACCCCGGCTTCAACGAGACGCCGGGCCAAGAGCGCTTTTTCGCCTATGCTGTCCCGGCCGTAAAAATCCCGCATCGTGGCGCTCTCTTCCTCCAGATTGAAAGCCTTCTGGGCTCTCCCGGAGAGCAGCACATCGTAGGCCTGATGGGTGAATTCATCGGTCGCCGCGATTTGCTCACTGTTTTCAATCCGACGTTTCAGACCATCCAGACTTCCGAGCAGGGAGCGCCGGTCCCCCAGCCGGTCAATGGTGACTCCTTCGGACAACTTCAACCGACCCGCCAGTTCTTTGCCGTTGGCCGGTTCGAACGCATGCCCCATGGCACCGGCTCCCCAGACATCGGAGACCCAGGAATCCGCGAGACCGACGAATCCGGGCATCCCGGGCGCATTGGCCCCGCGGAACTTGGCCGCGATGGCCCCCATGGACGGCCACCCGTCGCCATCTTTGCCGTCGTTGGTGCGCCGGGCCAGCGGATTGCACGCCTGCATGGTGATGGGAGTGTGGTTGCTGGCACTACAATCGACCGAGCGGATCAGCGTCAACTTGTCCATCAATTTTGCCGTCAGCGGAAGGTGCTCGCATACGTGGACGCCGGGAAGTTTCGTGGGAATGCTGCCGAATGGTCCCCGGATTTCGCGCGGTGCATCCGGTTTCGGATCCCACATGTCGATATGGCTGGGTCCGCCTGAGAGCCAGAAAAGGATCACACTTGTGGGGCTCTTCGCGGAACCCTCCACGGCAGCCAGAGCCCGGCTCTGAAGCAATGATGGCAGCGACGCCCCGGCGAGTCCTTTGAGCCCGGTTTGCAGAAATCCTCTCCGCGTTGATCCCACCCGGATCAAATCCCCCCCTGCCGGACTGAAAAGAGGTGATATGCCACTGTGAACGTGCTCAACTGACCTGCAAGGAGTTGCCATGGCACATTTATCCTCCTTTGCATAAAAAAAGGCAAGACGGTCGAGCGGCGCAATGACGGCAGAAACAAGAGGACCGGGGTAGTCAGGAAAGGGAACCCCATCCTCTCCGGCTGATCAGCGTGGGGTTTCAGTGAGCTGATTGGAATGCAACAGCTTTTCGACTCAGCCAATGGTCTCCCAGCACCGGAGGGGGCGAGCTCAAAAGCCTTCGTCCGGCTTCCGTGTCTTACCCGCCCGTGGAGAAACCCACGGGGTTCGCCTCACCGGACCTGATGCGCCATTCCCACCCGAGCCCGCTGCCTAGCGAGCCACCTGATATCAAATCGGCGGTCGATACCATCCAACTCGTCGTGAATTCCACGAGACAATGGCACAATGCCGCTGAAGACCAGCCTCGATCAGGCCCAGCATCACTTCACCAACGGCGACCGTCCCAGAACCTTCGTCAGATAGGCAATGTCGGTGGGGGCGAGATCGGCGAATTTGATGTCGAATTTCTCGCCGGTTTTCTTGATCAGGGTCCCGGTGTCCCCGCTGGCGCGAAGCAGAGCGGCCTCGACGAGCGCACCGTTGCTGAAGGTCCAGGTCCGGGTCTCGGTCATGGTGATTTCGCCCGATTCCGTTTTGCCGAAGACTTCCCGCAGCATTTTGGCATCCTTGTTGGAGGTCGTCACAGCCAGAGTGCCGTCACCCAGCCCGCCCTTCTCACGACCCTCTTTCATCGCAGTCTGGTAGGCTTCCTGTTCCGCGCCACCCGCCGATGAAAGGACAGTGCCATCGAAAGTCGTCACCACCAGAAGTGGGGTTTTGGAGGTGTCCTGGCCGAATTTGCCGGAAAAAAGCTTCATCGCAGTGGAGTCCCCAGTCCGGCAATGGGCCACCACAATCCCTTTGTCACTGATGATCAAATCCTCCCGAACCCATTGTTTCACCTGGTCACCGACCTTGTCAAAATCGCGGACCAAAATCCAGGCGATGATGCTTTTGGTTTCCTTGGCTTTGACAATGGCCTCGCGGTAATCGCTGAAGATTTGCGGGGCGGCACCCGCCGGAATGGCGGTGAAATGACCGGCGGTCAGGGCTGCGAGCAAGGCCAGACAATAGCGGAAAGGTCTCATGCGAATCATCTTAACATCCCGCCCGGGGAGCGCAAGCTTCGACCAGCGATAGGCCTGAAGAGCCCCCAAAGAACGGCACCATTGGTCCGAGAAACCCCGCTCCAAAGACGACTTGCCGTTGACCTTCGGGAATCTCGTCGGACATTCCGGGCTCACGCGCCATGGCTTCTGACGCTGCCACCACTCCTCCCTTCATTGAGCCCCTTCTGGAGTCTTTCTCCCGGAAACGCCTTGTCGTGCTTGGCGATGTCATGCTCGACCGCTTCATCTGGGGACGGGTCAACCGGATTTCCCCTGAAGCCCCGGTGCCCGTAGTGGAGGTCGAAAGGGAATCGCTCTATCCCGGCGGGGCAGCCAACGTGGCACGCAATCTCACGCCGTTCGGAGCCACCGTGGACCTCATCGGCATGGTGGGAGAGGACGACAATGCGGCGCTCTTCGACCGGGTGCTCCGGGCAGACCACATCCATACGGAGCGTCTTCTCCGGGTGGCAGATTATCCCACCATCACCAAGACCCGAGTCGTGGCCCGGCAACAACAGGTGGTGCGTGTCGACCATGAGCGGCCCCGCCCGCTCACAACCCCGCAAATCGGGGAGATCGTTGCCATGCTGGAGGAAATGGCGCCGGGGCTTGATGCCATCGTGCTGGAGGACTACGCCAAAGGCTTTCTCTCTCCGGCGGTGGTGGAGGCTGTGACCGGGCTGGCCCACGACCTCGGAATTCTCGTCACCGTGGATCCCAATCCGCGCAACCCCATCGCTTGGCGAGGGGTGGCGGCGGTGAAACCGAACCGCGCCGAGGCCTTCCACGAGGCCGGTGTGGCCGATCCCCATGATGCCCTCCCGCCAATGGAGGACACCGTGCTCGCCAGGGTGGGTGAGCGGCTGCTCGAAAAATGGGACACCGAGCACGTGCTGATTACCCTGGGAGAGAAGGGAATGATGCTTTTTTCGCGCAGCGGCGACCGCTACCACATTCCGACTCGGGCCAAGGAGGTCTTCGACGTTTCAGGCGCCGGTGACACCGCCATCGCCGTTTTCACCCTCGCCTTGTGCTCCGGAGCCACCCCTCGGCTTGCGGCGGATCTTTCCAACGCGGCCAGCGGGGTGGTCGTGGGCAAACTCGGGACCGCCCAGATCACCCCTCAAGATCTGCTTGATGCGTGGAAAAATCACGAAGAGTGAGGAATTGTGCGCCTGTGGAAACCAACCCTGTCATTCTCCAAACCATCGAAGATCACCTCGCTGCCGTGACCGCCCTGCGGGAGCAGACGGAACTGATCGGACAACTCGTCGGGGCCTGCACCCGAGCGATCGAAGCGGGCGGCAAAGTCTGCTTTTTCGGCAACGGCGGCAGTGCGGCCGATGCCCAACATTTCGCGGCGGAATTGGTGGTGCGGTACACGCGGAACCGCCGCCCCCTGGCCGCCATCGCCTTCACCACGGACACTTCCATCCTCACCGCCGGGGCGAATGATTTCGGTTACGAGGGCGTTTTTGCCCGCCAAGTGGAGGCGCTTTGCGATGCCCGAGATGTGGTCGTGGGAATTTCCACCTCTGGCACCAGTGCGAATGTCGTGGCCGGTCTCAAGGCTGCCAAAGCCGCCGGTGCCTTTGTCGTCGCGTTCACCGGACGCCAAGGGGGACCCTGTGCCGATCTGGCCGATCTGGCCTTTTGCGCGCCTTCAGACATCACGGCAAGAGTTCAGGAGTGCCATCTTCTGGTTGGCCATATTCTCTGCGATCTGGTGGAAGCCGCCTTTGCGGTCTGAATTGTTGTTCCGGGCTTGCCTGAAAGGTTCGTTCCCGATAAAACAGGAACCAGCACCGAACCCCACACGCCCGCCTGATGAAAAACACCCCGCTGAAAACTCTTGGATTCCTTTTTCTGGGCCTTTGTGGAGGCCTGAGCCAATCGGCCTTCGCCGAGCCGTCCTGGCAGGAATTGCTTGGTGGATCGGAACTCCAGACCCACTGGCACACAACAGGAAACTGGTCGCTCAAAGACGGAGTCGCCACCTTGACCCCAAGATCCGGGGAATCCGGCTGGTCACGCTGGAGCGCCTACCTCTGGTCCAAGGAACAGTATGGCGACTTCGAGATCGAGTTCGATTATCTGGTCCAGGAGAAAGGAAACAGTGGTTTTTACTTCCGGGTCGGAGATGTCAATGACCCTGTCAAACAGGGAATCGAAGTGCAAATCTACGATTCCGCCTCCTGGGGACCCGAAAAGCCACTGAATGATCACGACAGCGGCGGCATCATCCCTGGAAAGCCCCCGACCAAACGTGCCGCCAAGCCGGCCGGCGGATGGAATCACTTCTTGATCCTATGTAAAGACAACCATTTGACCGTGACGTTGAATGGACAGGTCGTCAATGAAGTGGACCTCAGCCAGGGAGCCCTCGCCAGCCGGCCGCAACAGGGAGCCATCGGCTTTCAGGACCACGGTCTGCCGCTTTCGATCCGCAAGGTGAGGATCCGTCAGGCGCCGTGACCTTGGCATTCCTTAGGATTTCTTAGTCA
>JADZAX010000186.1 GCA_020852405.1 Verrucomicrobiales bacterium | reverse complement strand
CAGGCAGTGGGTAAGCCCCTCCACTTGATACCCGATGAGTGCCATCACAGAACCCAATCCTACCGAACTTTCCGCCGCGATCAAGCTCGGCATCCAGGCTCACGCCAAGAGGTTTTGCGTCGTCCGCCAGATCGACGGATCCACCTTGCAGCCGGTCTAAAAGCTGATTTTATCCAAATTTGTCGCCTGCCCCCCCCTGTGGCAGGGCTAGAGCAGAGCGGCGCATGCCGGATTCCCTTGGGGGCTGTCCGCGCCTTACTTGAGATCTTTGAGCGCGATGCGGGTGACCACGAGGTCCTCTTTGTTGACCGAGTAGGCGACGTAGAGGGAGTCCTTCCAGACTCGCGCGTTCGGATATTGCCAACCGTCCCGTTTGTCCTTGCCCTTGAAGCGCATCGTCGTCGGCTCGCCGCGGATCAGCCAAGCGCGATCAAACGTTTTGCCATCGCGGCTGAGCGCGATCGTGAGCAGGTTGCGTGGACTGGAGGCTTTCCCGTTGCCTGGGTTGTTGATGAGAAAAGTGGTGCCGTCCGGAAGAGTGCCGGTGGCGTGGCGCGACGTGGCATCGGGGAAATTCGTGATCCGGGGGGCGCTCCAGGAGACGCCGTTGTCGCGACTCGTGCTCGCATAGAGGTAGCCGCTGCTATTCCGAAACGGCGAGACGATGACGCCATCGGGCCGAACAAAGGGACTCGGTTCGGTGTAGTCGAACACTTTCAATCCCTTCGGCAGGGATTCGGCGGGCGAGATGGCGGCCTCCTTCCAGCCGCTCATGCCGAGGGGATCATCGCAGTAGAGCATGCGCATGCGAACTTCACCGGCTTTCCAGCGGGCCCCAGCCTGTTCACCGCCGCGAATGCAGCGCCCCCCCGGCAATGGCAGCGGGCCTTCGATGAAGAACCCCGACGCGAGTTTGACAGGTTCGCTCCACGTCAGTCCATCGCGGGAGATGCGGGCGAAAAGGGCGTTGTCGTCATTGAAGAGATTGTGGGTGGGATAGTTGTAGGCGGTGGTGTACCCGGCGACCAGCGTGTCGTTCATCACATGGAAGCCCGCGCCGATGCAACGGTCGTTGCCGCCGGGTGGCTTCGCCAGCACTTGGGGCGACGACCAGTTTTGGCCATCCGCCGAGCGGGCATAGACGACGCGCTGCCCCGGCCTGTCTTCATGCGCCTGCCCGCTGGACCACGAGCAATACAACTGCCCCTGAAACACCGCGAGGCCCGGATGGTGGGTGAAGCGGAATCCGCTCTCCTCAGTGGCGCGATAGACTTCGAGATGTTCACCGGGAATCGTTTTCAGTCCGAGCGTTTCCTGATTCGCCAGATCAAAGAGACCTTCGGTAACGCGGAACGGTGGGGTGACGTCTTCTGCGGTGGCCAGGCTGCCAAAGCAGGCGCAGAGAAAGAGAGCTGCGCGAAGTGAATCGCCGATCGGAGATGAAGCCATCACGGAGAATGCCACAGGAGAGGCGCCGATCAATCACTTGTCGTGGCCTGGAAATAGCTCAGTCAACCTCGCCGCTGTAAAAACGAAGTCTCCCCGGGGAGCGCACTGTTGTGCCCGCGTACCGCATCTTGACGGAAGCGATTGCCACTGAGTCCTTTCCGAGCCGGGGCGACACGCCGAGGTGGATCCGCTATTCGCGCTCCTGACTGGATGAAGCAGGCATCCCATGGGGCTACTGGGAGTTTGTCGGAAACGACTTCGGTCTGTTCGATGAGGAAACCAGAGCATGGGATGCGGAGAAACTAAAAGCGCTGGGTCTGTGGTCACGCTTTTGGGCGATGTCGGGCCGCATTTTTGCGCTGCATCTCCGATGGAAACCTCGATGATTTCGGTGAAGGAGTGACCCCAAAGAACATGCACCAACCGATTCGCCCCTGGTATTGGCCCGCAAAGGGACAACCCGAAAGAACCGAGCCCTTCACTTGGATTGTGGAAGGCGTCATCGCGGCATCCTGGTGGCCTGATCCCTACGTCTTTGACATTTACGAGGAACAGAACGTCCGGGCGGTCGTTAATTGCTGTGAGTTCGACAATCGGCAGGATGTCCCGAGCCAGTTTTCCTACTATCACATCAACGTGCCTGACTATGGCGTGCCAACGGACACGCAGATCCAACGATTCTTGGACATCATGGATGAGCATCACGCGGCGCGCGAAGCGGTGGTCGTGCATTGCGTCGCCGGTTGTGGGCGGACCGGGCAGTTCATAGTGGCGTGGTGCGCCAAGGCTGGATTCATCCCCGCAGACAAAGATCCCGTGCAATGGATCCGGGCCCGCCGGAAGTGTTGCTTGGAAACCAGTGAGCAGACTCACTGCGCCCAACGGCTCATGAATAAGTATCGTTAGCTCCTAACCTGGACACTCAGGTGCGATTGAATGGATCCATTTTCCTGTCTTCACAATCGCGGCACCCCTGTTCACGTTCGGCAAGTGCGGGATGGGAAGAACTGGCCGGCGGTGGCATGCCGTTCGCGCTGCGACTTCCATCCAGCGACTCCGACGGGTGGTGATCGCCACCCCCCCCAACTAGGTCTCAACTGCGAAGACAGTTTGCGGGGGGTGAAAAATCGAATCGCATCCAATGGCTCACGTCTGAAGGCCTGCGCGGACGAGTCCTCTCAGTCCCCGGGGAAATCCAACACCGCAACGGCATTGTGGCCTCCCATGCCGGAGGCGATTTTCCAAACCTGACCGGATCCCAGCGGGTCGGTGGCATGGCATAGACGGAGGCGAGGGGAGGGTGGTTCACTGAGACCCTCCAACTGGGGTGGGCAATGACCTTTGCTAAGAAACGGCAACAGCAGGGCCACCTCCAAGAGGCCGCTGGCCCCCAGCGCATGGCCGGTTTGGGGCTTGAACACCGCCACGGGGATTGGCTCCGGAGTCTCCGCAGCGAAGGCGTCTAAGGCTTGTTCTATTCCCCGGCATTCTGAGTCCGCATTGGCTTTGGTTCCGCTGGCATGGGGACAAATCAGGGCTGGCAGGTTGGGCCCGGTGGAAATCCCAGACGTCTTGAGGTCCTGGTGAACCGATGTCAGCAAATCTGCCAGGGGCCCGCCGTCTTCGGGGAGGCGGATCAGGTCCAAGGCGTCAGAGTTCGCCCGATAGGTGAGGATACGGGCCAATTGCCGGGCCCCCGCGAGGTCGGACCGTTCCAGACAGAGGGCGACCGCGGCTTCTCCGGGGAGAAATCCATCGGCAGTGGTGGCATAGGGATCGTTTTTTCCAACAGCGGAAAGCATCCCGGAATCAGCGAAGTCCTCCAACATATCCGTCGAAAGCGGCAGATCAACGGAAAGGACCAAGACGCGGTCCGTCAGCCCGGCCGCGAGGGCGAGCCAGGCGTGGCCAAGCGCATCCAATCCACTGGCGCATCCGTTGGAGAGGACCTGCCAAGGACCCCGGATGCCAAGAACCAGGCTGACGGCCGCCGCGATTTCGCTGTGTAGAGAATTGCTGGCCGCGAATTGCCGGAGGGCCCTGCGAAAGGGGATCGGATTCCGCCATTCGCCTTGATTGGCCCGGCTGGTGCCGGCGTAGATCCACGTTTCGCGAAGGTCGCGGCTGGACCAACCGGCTCGTTCGACGCACGCTTGCGCTGCCCGGACCAGGAGATTGGAAGCGGCGCCGGATCGCCGCCCTTTGAGAAGTGCCCGATCCGCGATCCAGGCCGCGGGAAGATGACTGAAAGAGGGCGGCGATCCGGGGAGTTGCCCGAGAAGTTTCAGAGCGGTCTCTCTTCTGAGCAGGGCTTGGGTGTGCTCCTCACAAGTCACTCCGAGTCCGGAAATGACGGCCGCTGCGGTGATGGATACGGGATGGACCAAGCAAGGGGAGAATGAAACGGAATCGGAAAGATCCAAGAAGAACCTGCAGAATCGAGTAAAATTTAACAAAGATCAGAAAATGAACAGAAAACCAAGCGGTCGGACGAGTCGGAATATTGAATTTTTAAAGGCTATGGAAAATTCGGAGAGAGAAAAACGGTAAAAGAAGATAAAATATTTGACAGATTTCGGCCTCCATGTAGGTTCCCGCCCGCTTTGGTCTCAAAACCCGCTTCAATTCCCTTTTTACAGCCCGAAATGGATGCAAAGGGGGGCTTTTTGCTATTTGTGACAAAAGCTAAAATTTTGAGTGGCGATTTATCGTGGCTTGAAACCAGGCTCCTGTAGCTCAGGGGTAGAGCACATCCTTGGTAAGGATGAGGCCATGGGTTCAAATCCCATCAGGAGCTCCAGAGTTTTTTATCCGTCAACATCACAAGTCGAATCCCGTCAGCCTAGCAAACAGGAAACACTTCAGACCTTTTTTCAAAAGCAGCAAACCAATACCAACCAACCCAAGACAGCAATGGCTAAAGCACAATTCGAAAGAACTAAGCCTCACGTGAATGTGGGCACGATCGGGCACGTCGACCACGGCAAGACCACCCTGACCGCAGCCATTACCTCGACCTTGGCTGACAAAGGTTTTGCTGAAAAGAAAAACTACGCGGACATCGACGCGGCGCCTGAAGAAAAGGCTCGTGGTATCACCATCAACACCGCGCACGTTGAATACATGACGGAAACCCGTCACTATGCCCATGTGGATTGCCCTGGACATGCTGACTACGTCAAAAATATGATCACTGGTGCCGCCCAGATGGATGGCGCCATTCTTGTCGTCAGCGCCGCGGACGGCCCTATGCCCCAGACTCGTGAGCACATTCTTCTTGCCCGTCAGGTTGGTGTGCCGGCTCTGGTGGTTTTCATGAACAAGGTGGACATGGTTGACGATCCTGAGCTTCTGGATCTCGTCGAGATGGAAGTTCGCGACCTTCTCAGCCAGTATGAGTTCCCGGGTGACGACATTCCGATTGTCAAGGGAAGCGCTCTCAAGGCTCTTGAGGGTGACGCTGCGCAGAAGGAAAATATCCTCAAGCTCATGCAGGCGGTGGATGAATACATTCCGCTTCCAGAGCGCCCCATCGACATGACCTTCCTCATGCCGATCGAAGACGTCTTCTCGATTGAAGGTCGTGGCACCGTGGTGACCGGCCGTGTGGAGCGTGGTATCGTCAAGAAGATGGAGGAAATCGAGATTGTCGGTATCCGTCCCACTCAGAAGACCACCGTCACCGACATCGAAATGTTCCGGAAGCTGCTCGACGAAGGTCGTGCGGGAGACAACGTGGGACTTCTGCTTCGTGGTATCAAGAAGAGTGATGTGGAGCGTGGTCAGGTTGTGGCCAAGCCCGGCACCATCAAGCCGCATTGCAAATTCAAAGCGGAAATCTACGTGCTGAGCAAAGAAGAAGGCGGTCGTCACACTCCTTTCTTCTCCAACTATCGTCCT
>JADZAX010000185.1 GCA_020852405.1 Verrucomicrobiales bacterium | reverse complement strand
GAATCGATCGAACGCCTTTTCGTTCAGCTTCAGAGTTTCACCGGGGCCGGGTTCGAAAATGACCAGTGTCTCCGGCAGTTCGGTCAGGAATGGCACATTGATGAAGGGAGGAGTCTTTTGGAAAACCACCGGGGCGCCTTTCACGAAAATGTCAGCGAAGATTCCCAAGGCACAGGCAATCACGAAATACGTGGCGCACCAAAGGATGATTTTCACCAATTTTTCAACCGATGAGAGAGTCGAGGGTCTGGCCTTGAAGCGGTTCATAGGAGTCAATTTCAACAAGATTCCATCCGGCATCAGATCTTGTGAAAACGTTTCACCACCCACTGGGCGATGTAATTGATCATCAAAGAAATCACAAACAGCACCATGCCGACCATGAAGAGGGCTCGCCAGTGGAGCGAACCACGCTCCACCTCACCCAACTCCTGGGCGATGATCCCGGTCATGGTGTGAGCCGGTTGAGCAATGACACCGAGGCCGGCATTGAAATCCGGAATTTGGATTTTGTTGCCCGCCACCAGCAACACCACCATGGTCTCCCCGATGATGCGGCCAAATCCGAGCAGGATCGCGGCAATGATCCCTGACAAGGCGGTGGGCAGAATGACACGGAAAACGGTCTGCAATTTGGTGGCTCCGAGAGCAAATGAGCTTTCCGTAAAAGCATGGGGCACATTGTTGATCGCGTCCTCAGCCAGGGTGAAAATGGTGGGAATGGCCATGAACGCGAGGAGCAGGCCGGCATTGAGCATCGTCAGGCGCTCCTGCATGGGGAATCCCGGAACCCAGGAAAGCCATTCCACCTGACTGACATCACGCAGGGTGGTGCCGAGAACCATGATGCCGAAGAATCCAAGCACCACGGAGGGAATGGCCCCAATGAACTCAATGGTCGGCTTGACGAAACTCTGTTCTTTGAAAGAGGCCAACTGGTTCACATAAATGGCTGAAGCAATGGAGAACGGCACCGCAACGACCATCGCGATCAATGCAATGATCAGGGAACCAGAAAACAGCGGCAGCACCCCGTAGAAATCCTGCCAGGAACTGTTGGTGATCCAGCGTTTGCCGAATAAGAAACTGGTGACCGCCGCCCCAAAACCCACCTTGGCGTCATGGCGCCAAGCTTTGACATCAGCCGCCGCGACTTTCAATTTACCCAACAGTTGCTCGGTCGATTTGTGGGCGAGGCGCAAATTTTTCCGGCCCAGTTCGGTCTGCAGTGTCCCCGGCTCTGGAAACGTCGCCAGTATACCGGCAAGATCCGACCGCAGGGCCGTGTTCACTTCATCATGTTTGGGAACACTGTCGTAAAACGGGCGGGTCAGGGATGCGTAGTCCGGCTCAACCATCACGATGGCCTCCGCTTCGGCAACTTTGCGGGCTTTGATGACCGGATCGGTCTCCATAGCGGCGCCCTCCAAGAGGGCCTCTTTCCGCTCCGGCGCGCTCGAAAAGGTGGAAGCCAGTTCGCGATTTTCCTTCGCTATCTTGGCCAGCTCGTCGGTCAACGCATCCAACGGCCGACCCGCATTCCGGAAAGCGAGCTTGATGGCATTGAATGGCTTGAGGCGCTCGGAGGTCTCGGCGAAAATCCGGGCCTTGCGCTCTTCAAGCTCCGCGATGAAGGGCGATTTTTCATCTCCTCCCGGACCTTCCTCCAGAACCGCATGGCGCATCTTTTGGCGGAGATCACCGGTCCACTCAAAATGGGCGACCTCCACATTCCACGTTTCATTCTGATCGAGGGCCTTCTCCGCACCCTCGACCCACAAGGTCCGCAGGGCGACCTTACCGGCATCATCCGCCTTTTTCCAATCATCCACGGTCCGTTGATTGGCCTTGGCAACCTCCAGAGCCACCTGTTGATGAGCCAGCAGAATGGCCGCATTGGATTGACTCGGGGCGTTCAATTCCGCGAGATACGCCTGGTTGAGCAAGGTGTAGGCTTCTTTGTGGGCGATGCCCTCCTGCAGCATCAAGTCCACATACTCAACCCCTGTTTGACGAAAAATGGCCAGATCATGGCGGTGGGTTGGAAAAAACAACCAGGCCTCACGGATCAGGAACACGCAGATCAAAAGCAGGGCGACGATGGCCAAACTGGCGTTGCCTCCAAAAAAGTACCGGATGACATCCTGAAAAGTAAGACCGAGAAACCGGAATCCTTTTTCTTGGAAACGGGAGACGGAAACAGGCTTTTCAGACGTGGATTCTGGCATGGCACAAGGAATTCGCTGGGAAACTGAGTGCTTTGCTATCGCGCAAAAGGGATCGTGCGTCAGCCTTCGTTGAGTGACACTTCTGTCAAGTCAGAGGGACACTCTGTCAAGGTCACCAGAGGCGGATTGCAATCAGCAGTGATAAAACGAACAAGAGCTCTGATTTCAATAGATTTTAGGAGAAAAACCTCACGGTGATCGATTGGCTACTTTTCACGGGAACAAAGGAAAACCCGGAAAGCTAGAGGCTTCCCGGGTTTTCCCCAAAAAATCAAAATTCCTGAAGAAGGAATTATTTGGCAGGAATGAAGTGCACTTTCTTCACGATG
>JADZAX010000184.1 GCA_020852405.1 Verrucomicrobiales bacterium | reverse complement strand
TCCCATCGATTGGGCAACCGACAGCCAGAGCCGGTTGTGGGGCAGGCCGGGAAATTTCAGGTTCCGCCCCATCTTCAGACCGTGCGATTTGCCCCCGAGGAGCACGAAGGGGATGTCGTCGAGCGTATGGCTGTTGCCCTTGCCGAGCTCGTTCAGCCAGACCACCAGCGTGTGATCGAGCATGGAGCCGTCCGCGCCAGGTTCGGGAGTGTCGGCGAGCTTTTTGGTGAGATAAGCCAGTTCGCCGCAGAACCATTCATTGATTTTGGTCAATTGCTCCTGGGCTGATTGGTTGTTGTCCGGCTCATGGGAAAGGCTGTGGTGTCCGTCTTCAATGCCGAGCCATTGCATCCTGGCCTGGCCGACCGAGCGCATGAACTGGAGGGTTCCGACACGGGCCATGTCATTGGCCATGGCATTGACCAGAAGATCGATCTGCATGCGGCTGATCCGGGGAGTGTTGTCATTGACCAGTTCGACATCGGGATCCAGCTGTGGCGCGGGATGGGCGGGGCCTTTGCTGTGGGCATCCGCTTGGAGTTCGGACTCCATCTCGCGGACGAGGGTGAGGTGCTCCTCAAGACGCTCCCGATCCTCGTGTCCCAGCTTCCCGGTGACCCTCTTGAGATCTTGCCCCACCGCATCAAGGACGCTGAGGAGGCTCGCGCGGTCCTTGGTCTGGCCATACAGTTTGCCCAGCATCTGGTAAGGATCATCGATCGGTGCGACCGGCTTGTTGGCTCCGGCGTAGGACATCCGGGTCCAGGGGTCGGCGCGGTTTGGCACCGCGACACCGAACTCCAGAGACCCGAAACGGGTCCTGGTTTCCTCGCGGCTTTGCAGGTGGTTTTTCAGTTCCTGATCGATCGAGATGCCACTGGCCCATCCGGCGGCCGTGTGCGAACCGCCCTGGATGTTGCCCGGCAGCAACTCCGTCCCGGTCAGCAGACAACTCATGCCGCGCATGTGGCTGTCGCCGTCTCCCTTGACCCGGTTGCAGACGCCCCGCAGCACGAGCATCTGGTCCTGCCAGGGCTGGAGGGGGCTGAGGATGCGGGGCAGGGTGAACTTCCCGCCTTCCTCCTGGGGCCAGAAGGCGCCCGGGATGGTCCCGTTCGGCGAAAACATGATGATGAGTCGCTGCCGTGGTGATGTCCCGTTGGCCCGGAGACCGGGCAGGCCGGAGAGAAAGGGGAGCGCGGCGGCTGAAACGCCTAGCCGGCTGAGGAAGTCGCGGCGGGAGAGGAAATTCATGGATTCGAGGTGGTGCTGGTCGGGGCAGGGGGCGGCGGCTGGGCGGCGGTTACGGCGATGGTGACGAGCATTTCGCGGATGCTGAATTGCGAACGCTCAAAACTGGAATCCAAGGTGGCGAGGGTGCCGGGTCCATAGGCCTGGGCCGGCTGCTTGATGCAATGGTGGAAGAGTTGCTGGAGGAATGCCCGGTGCGCGGATGGGCTTTCCGCGGCGAATTCAGCGACATCCCGCGCCCCCTTGATCTGCAGTGTGTCCCCTTCGTCCGTCTTGAAATCACTTGAAGGATCAACCGGCTTGTCCTTGTCCTTGGTCCGCCAACGGCCGATCCCGTCAAAGTGTTCCAAGCTGAATCCAAGGGGGTTGATGGTCGTGTGGCAGGCCATGCAGGCGCTTGAGCGGGTCATTTCGGTGACCTTCTCCCGCATCGTGAGATGGGGATCAAATTTGCTGTCTTCAAACTTGGTGGCCTTGGGAGGCGGGTTCAGGGACATGCCGACAATGTTCCGCGTCAGGAAAACCCCGCGGTGGATGGGGGAGGTGTTGTTGTGGTAGGCGAACGCCGTGAGCAGAAACGGGTGAGTAATGACTCCGGAGCGCTTTTGGGGATCGAGAACCACCCTCTGGAAGCCTCCTGCGGTCACCTTCTGTCCGTCGCCATACAGAGCCGCCAAGCGGGGATTCAAGTACAGGTAGTCTGCGAGCAGCAATTGGCGGTAGTCCGAGGCTTCGTTCCAGACCACCTCATCGAGAAACAGATCCAACGAGGTGCGCAGATCCGCGAGCAGGGCGTCATCGAAGTCGGGAAAGGTTTTGGAGTCTTTGGAAAGATCATGGCTGCGTTCCAATTCGAGCCATTGTTCGAAAAACCCCCTCAACTTGGCCTTGGTGCGGGCGTGACCGAGCATGCGGCGCGCCTGGCTTTCGATTTGCTTCGCGGTGATCAACTCCCCTTTGCGGGCCGCCTCCAGCAGGCGTTGGTCCGGAACTGAATCCCACAGAGCCAGGGCCAACCGCTGGGCCGCCTGCCAGGAAGCATCAGAATGCTCCTGCGGCAGGGCGGGATAGAGGAAGTCCGGAGAAGTCAGAGCCAGCAGGACGACCCGTTTCACTGCCGCTTCAGGGGTGCTGCTGGTTTGGAAAAAAGCGTCGACCCGGTGTTGGCGCTCAGCTTCAGTGAGCGGGCGGCGCAGGGCCCGCTCCGCCAATTGGGCGGCAAAGGCCTTGATCTTCCCGGAGCGTTCCGGGTCCCCCGCCTTGGTCCCGGCCAGTTTGTCCAGATGGGAGACCACATAACCCGCCGCTTCTGTTGCCCCTGAAATGGCGGCTTCGAACCATTCCTTGGACACCGAGGTGCCTCGTTCGTAGCCGACACTGCGGTCGTCGGCCGGGAAAGGGGTGTCCACGACGAGGGTGTCGTGGGTTTCATCCGGAGCCAGATGGCGCTCGGGGATCGTCTCGAGCACTCCATAGGGCGGTTTCCAGAGGAGTTCGACGGCGCCTTTGGCTTCCTTGTATTTGAAAAAGTCGAGCCGCAAGGGATACGCGCGTCCTCCGAGGAGATACACTTTCTCTTTCAACTCCCGGATCTCATTGTCCGGAGCCACCCAGCCATCGATGAGTTGTTTTCCTTCGGTGCCACGATCATTCACCCAGAGGAGGACTCCGTTGCGCGTCCGGATGACGAATTCGTATTCTCCCGTTTGGTCCGGGAGCAGCACTCCCTCCCAGCGGATCGAAAATTCATCAGCGGGCAGTTCCTTGGCATCGGGAGGTGGGGGAGGATTCACGCCGAAATCGAAACGCACTCCGGCATCCCGTTGTTCGTACTTGTCTCGGCCCTCTTTTTCCTTTTGTCCGCCAAACCCTCGGGTGCCGAAATACCGACCCGTCAGTCCCCGCTCGGGGCGAATTTCTTTGCCGTAGCCTCCGTAAAAGCCCCCAACCAGATCAGCCACCGAAGTCCGAAACTGCGGCACGGTGAGCCTGACCAGTTCAACCCGGGCCGCGGCCTGTCTGGCCCTGTCATCCGCGGAGTAAAACGTGTGAAAAATGTATTCCGCCGCGGCGCGCGCATCGGCTCCGATGCAAGCATCCTCGTTGTCTTCCGGCATCGTTCGCTCAATCCGTCCCGCCAGCGAGTCCAGATCGCGGTTGCCGCGGAGCGGTTTGGCTTTGTCCTCCACGCCCTGGCCTTTGTCTCCGTGACACTCGAGACACAACTTGCGGTAAACGACCGCCCCGTGGGCGATGGGATCCTCGCTGCGGGCTGTCCGTGGAGCCGCGAAGCCATCCACCCAAACCGGTAGCGTGAGTAGAACGAGAGACGTGAAGGAATGGCGTTCGAATTTCATCGGGGACACGGGAAACTACGTCGTCTGGCACCGCTTTGCTTTCCCGCATCCACGTACCACCGGCTGGCATGGCAGTTGCCAGGTGCTGACACTTCTTGGTGATATAATTTTTTGTTCTCCCGGCCGGGTTTCCTTGACGTGGAGTGGCAAAAACTGGTAGGCTGCCATCTAGCAAGGTATGAAAAATTTTAAATCGACGGCTGGCGGAAGGGCGATGAATCGCGGGATGACTTTGGTGGAGATCATGGTCGTGGTCCTGATTTTGGTGTTGCTCATGAGCATCGCGTATCCTGCCGTGACCAAAATCATCAACAAGGGCTACGAAACGACGACCATCTCCAACATGAAGGCCATGACCAACGCGACCATTTCCTGGGCGGCGGATCATGGAGACAAGCTCCCTTCCCCTCAATACAAAGGGGGAACCGATTTGCCCGATTATTGGGACTTGGTGGGCGGTAGCGGCCTGTGGCTCGACGGGGTCATCTTCGCCCAAGTTTATATCGGGAATGATGATCCCGACAAGGAACAGGCGGCTTTCCAGTCCTTTAAATCCAAAGGTGGCACCGGGCAAGCGGAGCAAGGGGACCATTTGGTGGGAACCATTTTCGAAAACATGGCCTCGGTCAAGCGGCGCCCCCAGGACCGGAACTGGTATCATCATTCCTATGCGATGAATGCCAACCTCAAACCCGACGAAATCAGCAAGGGTGATTTCATGACCGAAAAGTCCCGGGGGAAATTCATCGCCCCTTCCGCCATGCTCTTCATTGATTGCGAGGATCAGAACACCGTCATGGCGGGCGATGTGCAAAAAATCAGGGATGCGGGCGAAATCCGCTACGAAGAAGACCGGGTGATCGCCGCCTTTCTGGATGGCAATGTCTCGAAGCTCGCGGGTACTGAAATTCCCAACAATGACAATTCGACACGTGAGGGGAGTTTGTTCTGGCGGGGTGTCCAGCTGGAAAAGTGAGCCCGGGTTCTTCCCCGGTGCCTTTTTGGCCCCTGTTTTGTTTCGTGACCTCCATTTTGGCGTTTTTTCACACCATGCGAGATCATCTGGGTATCCCCTTGGCGGGGTTCATGGGGTTGTTTCTCGCCCTCGCTCTTTCGACGACTGGGTGCCTTACGGGACGCGTCACTTCGACTTCCGACAAGGATTTTGCCTCTCATTACAAAGGTTTCCGCTATTGCGGAGTCAAAGCCGTCAAGCAAAGCCGGCAGATCTCCTGCGGGGCCGCAGCCCTGGTCAGTGTCATGAATTATTGGCAGGAGGACGGGGCGAAGCCGTTCTCTGAGTCGGACGTGTGGGAGCGGTTTCCTCCCCAATCAAACCAAGGCTATCCAATTCTGCAGCTCAGGGACATCGCTTTCGACAACCACTTCACCGCTTTTGCTGTCACCATGGAAAAGAATCCCTGGCAACAGCTGGTGGCCCATCTGGGTGAGGGACGTCCGGTCATTGTTGCCGTGAGGCTGCCGCGCGGGCCTTATTTTGGCAAAAAGCTGCCGCTGGTGGAAACGCT
>JADZAX010000183.1 GCA_020852405.1 Verrucomicrobiales bacterium | reverse complement strand
TGAGGTTCGTGCTGCACGGCTTCACGCCGACCGATGCCCTGGACGAGCAGGTGACCTTCACCGATAACCAGATCGACACGGTCTCGAAAGCATTTCTGGGACTTACCGTTTCCTGTGCCCGCTGCCACAATCACAAGTTCGACGCCATCAGTCAGACTGATTTTTACGCGTTCTACGGGATCATGATGAGTGGCCGACCAGCCCTGATCGATGTCAATGCGCCAGACCTCCAGACCAAGCATGTGGCGGCTCTCGTGGCGCGGCAGATTCCGCTGCGGGAAGCACTCGCCGAGTCATGGTTGGCCCAGGCAGAGACGCTGCCTTTGCGGTTGGAACAGTGGGTGCCCGATGCCGAAACGGCCAAAAAGCTGCAGGGCGATGGTCGGCAGCCCCTTTCACTGTGGCTTTCGGGACGACAGGCCGCGCCGGCCGGACTGAGCAAGCTGTGGCAGGACGCGCGCCGGAGTTGGGAGGAGTTGGTGGAGGAGCGCAAAGCCTGGAACCAAACCGACGTCTGGCAACGTTGGGATCTGAGGAAGGGGGGTGCGTCAGGGTGGACATTGGAAGGTCCGGGTCTCAAGGCAGGTCCGATCAATGGGGGCGTGGTGATCGATACCAAGGGGGAACCCCGCATCCAACGGATCGCAGCCCCCGGCAGAACCAGTGACGTGTTGAGTGACCGGCACCGCGGTATTTGCCAATCGCCCGCCTTTGAGGGAAAAGGCGGGCAACTCTGGCTGAGGGTGGCGGGACAGGGAGGGGCGGTGGCGAGATATGCGGTTCGCAACTATCCGAAAGGCGGCACCGTCTATCCCTTGACCAAACTGGATCAGCCGGAAGCGGCCCGACCCCATTGGATTTCCTGGAATGTCGACTATTGGAAAGGAGACCGCTTGCATTTGGAAATCACGACCGCCGCCGACCAGCCGGTCCAGGCATCCGCTGAAGACCAGGCTTCCTGGTTCTCTGTCGAGGAAGCCGTTTACCCCAAAGATGCCGGATCCCGGCCGCCCACGGAAGCGGCTCCCCTGTTGGCGCTGCTTCCGCCCTGGACCGCCACTCCACAGGATCCCTCAAGCCTCGCACGTTGTTACTCCGATGCCTTGAAAAAGGCGCTCCGGCTCTGGCGCTCCGGCGAGGCGGATGAGGATGCCCTGGCCTTCCTCAACACCCTGCTGGAACAGGGACTGCTTGGGTTGCCGGAGCCGTCAAAACCCGGACTGGTGGAGTATGCGGCACTGTCCGCGGCGGTGCCCTTGCCGACCCGGATTGCCGGATTGCTGGACGGGGATGCGGGTGACCGGCCTTTGTTTGTGCGTGGGGATCATCATCAGCCGGGCGACGTGGTGCCACGGCGCTTCCTCGAAGCGATGGACCGGGCTCCCTATGACCTGCAACCGGGCGAGAGCGGCCGATTGCCGTTGGCCGAAAGCCTGACTGGAAAAAACAATCCCCTTCTTGCGAGGGTCATCGTCAACCGGCTCTGGCACCATGTCTTTGGCCGGGGGATCGTCGCCACGACGGACAATTTCGGTCGGCTCGGGTCCGCTCCGACGCATCCTGCCCTGCTGGATTGGCTGGCGTCCGACTTCCTGAAGCACGGTGGCTCCTTGAAACACACCATCCGTGAGTTGGTGCTTTCGCGCGCTGTCCAAAGCAGTCACCTCCTCCCAGCCGGAGCCTCAGACAAGGATCCGGCGAACCTGCTGCTGACTCATTGGAGCCCGCGACGCCTCGAAGCGGAAGCCGTGCGCGACACGATCCTGCAACTCGCCGGCACACTGGATCGGACCCCGGGGGGGCCTTCGGTCGACGGAGGCGTGCCGCGTCGCAGCCTATACGTCAGAGTGGTGCGCAATCAACTCGATCCATTCCTCTCGGTGTTCGACGCACCGGTGCCTTCGGCCGCAAGGGGTAACCGTGACGCGACGAATGTTCCCGATCAGGCGCTGACGCTGTTGAACAACCCATTGGTCCTCGACAGCGCCCGGCGTTGGGCTTCGCGGATTCAGGCTCAACCTCTTTCGCCGTGGGGCCAGCAGGAACTGGAGAAGGCGGGAATCGAGCGGTTTTATCTCGAGGGGTTGGGCAGACCCGCAGGGAAGGGGGAAATCCAGCGATGTCGCGAGTTTCTCCACAGC
Source organism: Verrucomicrobiales bacterium (assembly GCA_020852405.1). Taxonomy (GTDB): domain Bacteria; phylum Verrucomicrobiota; class Verrucomicrobiia; order Verrucomicrobiales; family DEV007; genus JACKQE01. The sequence continues at coordinate 15,202 of JADZAX010000183.1, read as the reverse complement.
GGAGAAGAGGCGACCGTTGCCGCCCGCGCCAAGCTTGATCAACTCGGAAACTCCCTGGAGGAACTCCAAGAACGTTTTCGCGCGCTGCTTGCACCGCTGCGGAAACGTGCCGCTGCGGAAGCGGTCCGGCCGGAGCCGGCGGTATCGCAGCCGTCTCCCAGCCCTTGGCTCGAGTGGGATTTTGCTGCCTCCGGAAATGAAAGGACTTCCAATCATCCCTATGGGGCGAAATCCACTCCGCTGACCCTCTTGGGCGGCGCGCGGGTCGAGGGAGGCGTGTTGCGTTTGAATGGCCGGACCAGTGCGGCGTTGAGTCCCTTGCTCGATCGACCGCTCCGAGAGAAAACGCTGCTTGCCTGGGTGAAACTCGATGGTCTGAACCAGCGGGGAGGGGGAGTGGTCACGCTGCAGACGCCCAATGGTGCTGTGTTCGATGCCATCGTGATCGGCGAGCAGGAGACCGCGCACTGGCTTGCGGGCAGCAACAACTTCCAGCGCACCCAGCCATTGCGAGGAGCGGCCGAAACCGAAGCTGGAGGAACCTTTGTCGCGGTGGCGGTGACTTATGCGGCGGATGGCCGGATCGCTTTTTACAGGAATGGCAAACCCTACGGCGAGTCTTATCTGTCAAAAGGATTGCAGGCATACGAGGCCGGCGACTGCAACCTTTCTCTCGGCATGCGGCATTCGCCGGGTGGCGGCAACAAGCACCTCGCCGGAGCGATCTCCCGGGTCAGAGTGTATGATCGGGCCCTTTCCTCGTCCGATGTCGCACTGGCCAGCGACGCCGATCCGGGTGGCCCCACCGACGAGGAATTGTTGACCCGGCTCAGTCCGGAAGAGCAGGCGAACGCCGCGGATTGGAAGCGCCGGATGGAGTCATTGGAATCCCGGATCGCCGAACTGGAGAAAGAAACCGGTGCCGCGGGGGATCCCTGGACGGCTCTGGCGCATTCCTTTCTAAATCTCAAAGAACTGATCTACCTGCGATGAAACCACCCCTTTCCCGACGCCGGATGTTGCAGCAGTGTTCCGCTGGCTTCGGATCGGTCGCCCTTGCGGCTCTGCTCGCCCGTGAAGGCAGGGCGGGCATTTCTCCGGCAATCGGCGCCACCAGGACGCTTCGGGTGCCTGCCCTGGCTCCCAAGGCCCGCAGTGTCATTTTTTGCTATATGTCGGGGGGCGTGTCGCATGTTGATTCCTTTGATCCCAAGCCCCGGTTGTTGAAAGAGGCCGGCCAACCCATGCCGGTGCCGGTGAAGCGGACCCAGTTCAACAACAACGGCACCATCATGCCCTCGCAATGGGAATTCAGGCCGCGGGGGAGCAGTGGACTGGAAATCAGCGAACTCTTTCCTCACACGGCGGGAATGGCGGACGATCTCTGTGTGGTCCGTTCGATGACTTCCAAGTTCAACGAGCATGCCCAGGGAAATTTTTTCATGCACACCGGGTTCCCGTTTCTGGGCTATCCCAGCGCCGGCGCCTGGGCGAGCTATGGACTGGGGACTGAATCGGACGAGCTTCCCAGTTATGTCGTGCTTCGCAGCGGTGGTTCGGGCGTGCCCCACGGTGGGGTCGGTTTGTTCGGCAACGGGTTCCTCCCGGCGGTGCACCAGGCATCTGTCATCACCGCGGACGAGGGTGAACCGGTGCGGGATATCCGTCCGCGGGAGGCCGCGGGGGCGCAACGGCGACGCCTCGATTTTGTGGGCGGCTTGGACAGGGAATTCCTCCGGGAAATGGGCGGTGATGCCCACATAGAAGCGGCCATCCAGAACTATGAAATGGCGTGGCGCATGCAGTCGGCGGTGCCCGGATTGTGTGATTTGGCCGGGGAATCAACCATCACGAAACGCCTCTACGGCATGGAGGACACCGACCCGAAGACCGCCGCCTATGCCCGGCAGTGTCTGCTGGCCCGGAGACTCGTCGAACGGGGCGTCCGTTTCATCGAAGTGACCTCGCTCGCCTACAATCTGGGTGGCGGCAATGGCGCCAACCCCTGGGACCACCATGGCCAGGTCAAGGAGGGACATGGCAAAATGGGCCACCAGGTCGACCAGCCCATCGCTGCCCTGTTGGCGGATCTGAAGGCCCGTGGATTGCTGGACAGTACATTGGTAATCTGGGCCGGGGAGTTCGGACGCACGCCCTTCTCCCAAGGAAGCAACGGCCGTGATCACAATCCTTACGGCTTCAGCATCTGGCTTGCCGGAGGCGGCGTGAAAGGTGGTCATGTCCACGGGGCGACCGATGACTATGGATACCAGGCGGTTGATGGCGTGGCTTCGGTGTATGATCTCTGGGCCACCGTGCTGCAGTTGCTCGGTCTTGATCACAGTGCGCTGACGTTCCGCCATGGCGGACGGGATCTCCGACTGACCGATGTGCACGGCAATGTGATGAAGGAAATCCTCGCCTGAGGAGCCGTCATTTCCCGGTGTAGCCCAGTATCATCTGGCGGTAAAAGGCTTCCGCCTTGAGCACCTGGGCGATTTCGACATACTCGACTGCCCCGTGGGCCTGGTCGATGCTTCCCGGACCAAAGATCAGGGAGGGAACCCCGATCCGGGAGAGCTTGGTGGCATCACATCCGAAGGGCACGCCGTGCGGGGCTCCGTCGAGACCGAGGTCACGCAACACCTTTGCGGCCGTTGTGGCAACCGGGCAGTCCGCGCGCGTTTCCATGGCTTCGTCGGCAATGTAGGGCGGTTCGATTTCTCCGGCAAAGCCCGGATGGCGCTCCGCCAAACCCTTCAGAAGGACATCGTATTCTGCAATGGCGGCGTCCGCGCTTTCGCCCGGGAGGAGCCGCCGGTCCAGTTCGATGACGCAGTGGTCGGGCACGAAGTTGACCTGCACTCCGCCCTCGATGAGTCCCACACTGCAGGTCGGCGCCCCGACCAATGGATGGGCCGGTCGGGCGGCGAGGGCGCTGCTGTGTTCCTTCAGGGCCAGAATGATGTGGGCCATGTCTTCGATGGCATTGTGCCCGAGGTGGGGCTTCGAACTGTGCGCGGCAGTGCCCCGGGTGTGGATGCGCCAGCGCAGGACGCCTTTGTTCGCGGTGACGAGGCGGAGTTCGGTGGGTTCGGCGACGATGGCGGCGCAGGACACCTGGATTCCTGGATGGTCCCGTTCCTGCCGGAGTTGGTCGCAGAGACTAAGGACTCCCTGGAAGGTGTGTTCTTCGTCCACCACTGCCGCAAGCCAGATCTCGCAGGGAGGCGTCAATCCCTCTTCCACGATCCCGGCGAGGGCCTGCATCATGCCCGCCAGGCCGGCTTTGGTGTCGCAGGAGCCCCGGCCGTGGAGACGACCGTCAGCGATCACCGGTTCGAAGGGGGGAATGGTCATGCCGGTCACCGAGACCGTGTCGAGATGGGCTTCCAAAATGAGCCTCCGGGTGGGGTCCTTCCCTGGTAGCCGGGCGATCACATTGGGTCGTCCGGGGAGGGGCTCCTGCACCCATGTTTCCAGTCCGATCCCGTCAAGATAGCCCCGGACAAAGGTGGCCATTTCCTTTTCTCCGGGGCCGCCCGGGTAGTGGGAATTGATGCTGTTGAGACGAACCAGATCGCCGAGGAGCGAAATGACAGCGGGCTGCGGGTTATCACTCACAGTTGATCCTCATCGTCCTCAGCGGCATCGGTGTCCGTCAGGAAGCCTGTGGACCGCTTTTTGGTAGGAAGGGTGATGTCGAGATTCTGTCGGATGGACATCATCCCGGTCAAAACACCGCCATCTTTCATGACGATGGATTTTGCGGTGGCGTCACCAATCACGGAAGCGGTGGGGTAAATGCGGATCACTCCACTGCAGAGGACATTGCCGATCAGCGTTCCGTAAACATCCACCTCTTCCGCCATGACTCCCTGGGGGAAAAAGATCTCACAGCGTTTCTCGATGATCAGGTGCTTGCAGTGCATGCTGCCCATGACCTTGGAGGAATGTTTGAAATGAGCGACTCCGGAGCAATCCACCGATCCGGAAATCTGCCCCATCACGGTGAGGTTGTGGCACGCGATGTCGCAGCCAATGAGGGATCCCCGTTTCTCCACCGTGACATCTCCCCGGGTCCGGATGTTCTGGGACGAGGGGTTTTTGATGACCAAGTCGCCCATGCTGATGTAGACGCTGCATCGCCCGCATTGCGTGGATTCGGCAGAGATCGGCACCCATTGCCGGTGGTTGCAGTCGAAGCACCGGACCAGACGTTTTTCCGGCTCGTGCGGGTGGTTGGCCTTTTTGATGACATCGCCCTTTGGCGTGGTGATAATCTTGGACCGCTTGGGGGTGTCTCGTTTCAGCCACCCGCTCAGCAAATGTCCTTTGCTTTCTTCTTTGGGAAGCAGGGGGGACACTGGGGCAGGCTTTGGCGTAGACTTCTCTGGAGCTTTGTTGCCTGCTCCGGTTGGTGCCGCATCGGAAGCAGGTTTGGCCGCCAAGGGGGGCAGGCTTTGGACCGCCGATCGGATCAGTCCGGATACTTTGGGGCCATCCCGGCCTAGTCCCACGCCATTTTCAATTTTGTAATGCTCCCCGCAGTTCCGGCAGAACGTGGAAAGGGCGAGCGGCGGCTCCGGTTGCGACGACCCGCAGTAGGGACAGGCGACCTGAACCTTGGTGATTTTTCCTGACTTTTTCCCAAAAATATTCAGAGCGGCGAAGGTAATTTAATTCTATCGGATAATCAATGAGTGAGAAAGCCGTTGGCTCATCAGGCATGAATTGGGCCACCGGGGCTTCCAAATGCCTAGTTTTTCCGGGGAGTCGGCAGAATAAAAGCAAAGACCCCTCCGACAAGTGTCCATTCGGCCACATTGTCGACCAGTGCGATGAGCAGGTCGCGCGTCGGAAGTTCGAACCAGACCGCAGATTGGAGCGGGGCCGCGCAGGTCACAAAAAAGCCGGCCAGAGCTCCGAATGCCATCCGGGCGGGGACACCCGACAAATGGCAGCGACTTGCCAGAAAGGCGAGGACGAGGCAGGCCAGAAGACTGCGGAGGAAGGACTGCCCCATGTGCCAGCCAAGACTCCACCCGGCAAGCTTGCCGGGTCTGACAACGCCATTGAAATATGGTCCGTCGGTCAATTTGGCATAGGGCTCCTGTGCATCACCCCCGGCATCCGGGTTGTCCATCGTGGGAAGCATGTAGAAGCCATGTTCCGGCGCGTTGGCTTTGAGGACGGCGGCAACGGCGGCTTCATCTTTGAAGGTTTTCGGAGCGTGCCAGTCGAGAATCATCCAAGAAACGAATCCCCAGAGAAAGGAGGCGATGGCACCAAAAAAAACTGCCAGAATAAACCGTTGAGTAACCATGCGGGGGAGAGAAGGGGTGAGTGGCAAGCCTGCCAGAAATGTGGAGGGAAAGAAAGAACAAAGTCTCTCAGCGGGTCAAATGCTTACTTTGAATGTTATCTCCACCGCCGGGACCAAGATGCCCCGATGCGCCCCGGGTTGACAAAACCAGGGAAACGGGCCAGAGACTGCGTGGATTTTCCCGCTTCCAGTCTGATCCGAACCGAACCGCAGCCGTGGCCCCTGTTGAATTTTTTCCAGCCCTTTCCGCCGTACCCGGGCTGGTGCACGGGTTTCTGACCCGCGTGCCGGGGGTATTGGTCGATACAGACCGGGCAGACGCCGTGTCGCGCTTGGCTCCCCACCATGCGGAGGCACTCGCGTCCTTGGGTATTCCCGCGGATGCGCTGCACACGGTGGAGCAGGTCCATGGCTCCGGGATCACCGTGTGTGGGGGGCCGACGGACCGGAGCGGGATCTGCACGGCCGGCATGGACGGCCTCGTGACCGGAACTGCCGGGGTTTGGCTGGGCATTTATGTGGCCGATTGCGCGGCCGTATGGATTGTGGACCCGTTGCGACGGGTCTGTGCGGTGGTGCACTCCGGTAAAAAGGGCACCGAACTGGGCATCGTTCCTGCAACCATCGGACTCATGAAGGAAACTTTTGGAAGTGACCCGGACGGGCTTGTGGTGCAGGTGAGCCCCTGCATCCGGCCTCCCGCGTATGAAGTGGATTTTGCGAAGGATATCCGACGCCAATGCGCCGCATCCGGAGTTCCTTCCGAACGGATTCACGATGAAGGTGTCTGCACTGCGCGCGATCCCGGGCGGTATTACTCCTACCGAACCGAGCGCGGTCGCACCGGTCGCATGCTCGCGGTGGTCGGATTCCGATCTGCCTGATGTCCTTTGTCCGAGATTTTCCCCGTGGCCAAAAGAAAACTGCATTTTCTGGAACTCACTGCCCCCGCGAAAGTGAACCTTACGCTGCGCATCCATGGAAAGCGGGAGGATGGATTCCACGGAGTCACCACCCGGATGTGCCGACTTTCATTGGGTGACGAGATCGTGATGCACCGCCTCGAGGACCATTCACCGGTCGAGTTCACCTGCAGTGACCCCATGCTCTCGACCGGCGAGGACAATCTCGTGATCCGGGCCTTGCGGGCCTTGGAAATCCATACCGGCCAGGCGTTCCCGGTCCGGATTGAACTGAGCAAATTCATCCCTTCGGCAGCGGGCCTTGGCGGTGGCAGCAGTGATGCGGCGACGACGCTGATGGGACTGAACCGACTCTTCGATCTCAACCTGGACACGGCCGTGCTCGGTCATCTCGCGGCGACGTTTGGGTCGGACATTCCGTTCTTCCTCCATGAGAACACCTGCGACTGCTCCGGGAGAGGGGAGCAGATCGAAGTGGTTCCTTTTCCCTGGGAATTGCCTATCGTGCTGGCCAAGCCCGGCTTCGGTGTCTCGGCCGGCGAGGCTTACCAAAGATGGGCCTCCGCCGCGGAAATACCGGGGATATTTTACGGCAGCCAGTGGTGCCCGTGGGGCGAAATGATCAATGACCTGGAGCGTCCGGTGTTTTCGAAATATCTCGTGCTGGCCCGGCTCAAAGCTTGGTTCCTTTCTCAGTTGGATGTGCAGGCGGCCCTCATGTGCGGATCGGGATCCACGGTCATGGCCATTCCCCGTCGCTTCGATTGCCTCGGGCAGATCGAGGAGCGGTTGCGGGAGGCCTTCGGCGAGGATCTCTGGATCTGGACGGGGCACACGTTGGCCTCCGGTGCTGACGGGTGATCACCCCGTCGCCAGTTTTCCAAGGCAGTGGGAGACCACGCCGGTCAGAATCCAGAGGCAGAGTTGGATCGCCCAAATCCACTGTGATGCATCCAACCGAGATTGCAGATCTCCCGCGTTGGGCTGCCTGACCCAGGCCTGCCAGCGCAATCCCAGTGCCAAGGTGGCCGCGCCGGCCATCCAGAGCAGATCCGGAGGGGACATCCGCATTCCGGCATCCCGCCACCAGGCACGGCCGAAGCTCCACCACACTCCGGTTGCGAAAAGTGACGGCACGATCCGCGACAAGAGGAAGGGGCCCGGGGCGATCCGAAACCAATCGCCCGGGGGGAGGAGAACCATCGCGCCGCAGAGGGCCAGCATTTCCGTCAGTCCTGCTCCGAGACACCACTCCCGCCAGCCTAGCGACGGGCTCCCTAGCGTGACCACGGCGACTCCGATCGGGGGAAGGCAGGACATCAGCACGTGGGGTCCCGAGAGTCGGGATCGGCTTCCATAGAGCCCTGAGACGAGGTATTGGTAAAAAAGAAAACCGGTCCAGCCGACAAGCGAGATCCCCAGCAACGCTGGTTGATCCTCCTTCGGTCCCAATGCCAGCGCCCCCAAGCACAGCCAGGGGGCCACCAGCAGCCAAAGCAGGGGGATCCGTCGACTCCGGAACCCGAGCACAGCAGGGCCTCCCAACCGGACGGCGGGGCGTTGGCCGTGCCAGTGCGCCAGTGGTCCCATCCCTACCGCCATGGCTCAGCGGTGCACATTCATGAAGCCGCCATCGATTGGCCAGGAAGCGCCGGTGACAAAGCCGGAGGCGTCCGAACACAGATACAGCGCGAGATCCGCGATCTCCGAAGGATTGGCCATGCGGCCGATCGGTTGGGCCTGGGACAGTTTTTCAAACATTTCCGCTTCCTTGCCGGGATAGTTTTTCGCCAGGTAGCCATCGACGAAAGGCGTGTGGACGCGGGCCGGGCAGATGCAGTTGCACCGGATGCCTTTGTCGATGTAATCCGTCGCCACGGAGAGCGTCATGCCGAAGACCGCCGCTTTGCTGGTTGAATAAGCGAAGCGGTCCGGGATGCCGGTGATCGATGCCACCGAAGCCATGTTCAGCACCACGCCACTACGGGCGCGTTCCATCTCGGGCAGCACCGCATGGAGGCAGTTGTAGACGCCTTTCACATTGACCCGATAGATGCGGTCGAAATCGGATTCTTCGGTGTTGCCCGCTGTGCCGATGTGGGCGATACCCGCATTGTTCACGAGGATATCGATGCGTCCGGTGTCGGCCAGGATGTCGGCGACGAGTCCTTTGACCGTGTTTTGGTCGGAAATGTCGCAGACCCGGGCATCGGCCCGGCCTCCCGCAGCCTGGATGTCGGCGGCGGTGGAGCCTGCCTGGTCGGCGGCGATGTCGACGATCTGGACCCGTGCTCCTTGCGCGGCAAAGGCTTCGGCAATGGCGCGCCCGATGCCGGATCCGGCGCCGGTGATGATGGCGGTTCTGTCTTGGAGGCTGAGATTCATGGCTGGATTTGGAAAAACTTGGGGGTGGTCAGGGTTTCGGGGTATCGAGGGTGGTGTGGAACAATTTCTTCATGGCTTCCCAACTGGCGTCGTCAGCCGCTTTCTGGTAGGCGAGCGGCATCTTGAACTTTTTGCCGAGTTCGGTGGCGGCAGGGTTGCTGAATCCATGCACCGCTCCGGGAAGGCTCAGGAAAGTGAAGTCGGCATGGGCGGCCTTCATCTCCTTCTGGATGGCATCGATCTGTTCCTGCGGGACGAATTTGTCATCGGCGCCGTTGCAGACCAGAATGCTGGCTTTCACGCCATCCGGTTGGGCCTGCTTCATGGCGCCAAGGCTGCCATGGAAGCTCGCGACGGCCTTGAGATCGGTTCCGATCCGGGCCATGTGCAGGACGACCGCTCCGCCGAAGCAATAGCCGATGGCCGCGACACGCGTGGGATCGGCCTGGGGCTGGGCCTTGGCAAAATCCAGGGCGGCTATGAACCGGGCCTCGCCTTCTCCCATGTTCTTCATCACTTCTCCGGCGAATTTTCCGGCATCCTCTGGATGGTCTGCCGTTTTGCCCTCGCCGTACATGTCCACGGCGAGTGCGGTGTAGCCTAATCCGGCGAGCATCCGGGCCCGGTTCCGCACATAATCCGTGTGTCCCCACCACTCATGGACCACCAGGACCACCGGGCGTTTCCCGGAGATCGCATCATCCCATGCCAGATAGCCTTTCAAGGTGGTGTCTCCGGACTTGTAGGTGACATCTTTGCCGGTGACTTCGGCCGGGGACTTGGCACAAAGCATTATCCAAAGGAGAGTGGTGATGGGGATCACATAGGGTCGCAGGTTCATCGGTCCCGATGCTAGAGTGGGGCGGAAGTTTTTGCAACTCCCGGCCCATGGCGCGATTCCCCGGAAGGGACCAGCGCGGTCCGGTTGACTTGGGGCCGGTCTTCGGTCTATTGGAGAGCATGGCAACGTTGCGCTTTCTCTGGCCGTTCTGGGCTCTCCTCTGTGCTGGTTTTCCCTTCTGCCCTGCTCCCGCAGGGGCGGATGAGCCGCTCATCCTCCTCAGCACCGATGGAGCCGAACTCCGGCCCCTGGAACCGGAAGGGAAGAAAGCGGTGGTCCTGTTCTTCGTGTCCCCCTATTGCCCGACGGCGACCACGTTCATGCCGGAGCTGAATGCCATCGCGGCAGATCATGCGGATACCGCGGCCTTTTACTTCGTGCATTCTGATGGCGATCAAGTGCCCGCGGACATCCTTCAGCATGCCGAACTGATGCAGGTCAAAGTCCCCGTGCTCTTTGACAAGTCCCAGATTCTGGCGAAGCGGGTTGGTGCCAAAATTACCCCCGAGGCGGTGGTCCTGGGGACTGGAGGCAGGGTGCTGTATCAGGGGCGAGTCAACGATCTCTATCTCGGGCCCACGAAACGCCAGCGCGAGGTGACCAAGCACGATCTCCGGGAAGCCCTCAAAGCCATCGCTTCCGGTCGGGAGGTTGACGCGGTCCAACCTCCCGCAGTGGGCTGCAAGATTGCCGGTCTGAAGTGAAGCCCGGCCGGGCCGGGCGGGTGTCTCCCGTTCCCGGAAGGCGGTCCTTGGTGGTGCAGGCAATCCCATGTAGATTGGTCCATGGCAAAAATACTCGCAGCGATGTCCGGCGGTGTCGACAGCAGTGTCGCCGCCGCCCTGCTCCTGGAGCAGGGACATGAGGTCGTGGGCGCCTACATGAAAAACTGGACCAATGAGGAAGGGCTGCCTGGAGACTGTCCCTGGGAGCAGGACATCCGCGATGCCCGAGCAGTCTGCGAGAGTCTGGGCATGGAGTTCCGCATTCTCAGTCTGATGGATGCCTACCGCGACCGAGTCGTCGACTACCTGCTCTCCGGATACGATTCCGGGGTGACTCCCAATCCCGACACCATGTGCAACCGGGAGATGAAATTTGGCATTTTGCGGGACTACGCTCTGCACCAGGGCTTTGAGGGTCTGGCGACAGGCCATTATGCGCGGCTTCGGACGAATCAGGACGGTTCCCGCGACATCCTGCGCGGCTCGGACGGAAACAAAGACCAAAGCTACTTTCTCGCCTTGCTGCGGCAGGAGCAAATCCGCGAAGCCTGGTTCCCCATCGGCGATCTCCCCAAACCCCGGGTGCGCGAACTGGCAGCCCGGTTCGACATTCCGGTGGCGGAAAAGAAAGACAGTCAGGGCATCTGTTTCATTGGCGACATCCGCATGTCCGACTTCCTCTCGCATTTCCTGCCGGAATCCCCCGGCGACATCGTGACGCCCGACGGCCGGGTCGTGGGAAGACACCGGGGACTTCACTTTTACACCCTGGGGCAGCGCCGGGGCGTCGGCGTGGCCTCCAACCAGCATGGCAAAGCCTATGTGGTGGTCGCCAAACGCCGGGAACCAAACCACCTCGTGGTCGCCATCGAAGGGCCCGACACGCCTCTGCTTTGGGCCACCCGGTGCCGGGTCGGGAGCCTCGGAGTGACGAACCGTCCGCTCCAGGAGATCGGCCGGCTTTCAGCCCAACCCCGCTACCGTTGTCCTGCCGTCCGGGTGCAGGTGGATGATTGGTCTCCGGAGGGCGGTGGGGACTCGTTCGTCATGACCTTCGCGACCCCGCAACGAGCGCTCACACCCGGCCAGGTGTGCGCGTTTTATGAAGACGACGTGCTGGTGGGAGGCGGGGTTTTTGAGGAGATTTTTGCCGAGGAGGCGCCAGCGGAGGCAGAGAAAAGCACGGTTGCGGAGCCCGGGGAAGGCGCGATATTCCCCGCCACCCTCCCGGGGGAAGAGTGGGTCACGACGCAGGGATGAAACAGATTTGGAAACAGACCGGTCGATGCAGGGCAGGGGAGTGGTGGCTCGTGCTGGCCCTGCTCGCGGTGACGTCTTCCTTGTCCCACGCCCAGTTTTCATTTTTCAAATCCAAAGGACACGCTCCGGAGGAACTCCGGCAGGCCATTCCTTGGGGGCCGGGCTGCATGGTCTTCACTCCCAAAGGCGACTGCATCGTCTCCTGTCATCAGTTTTTTGACCCTCCACCTCCCTGGCGGGTCGTGATTCTCAAGAAGGGCTCCGACCAGTGGGAGCCCTATCCCACCGAGGGAATGAACAACGGCACCCTGGCGCCCCAGCTCAATCTCGACGCGGTGCTCGGTTTGGCCATTGATGCCGATGGGGTCCTCTGGATGCTCGACAATGGTCGCCGCAATGAGGTTCCTCCCAAGGTTGTGGCGTGGGACACCGTCAAGAACACGTTCAAAAAAGTCGTCGACCTCACCGCTGCCGTGAGGTCCACCTCTTTCCTCTGCAACATCGTGGTCGATCCCAACGAGCCGTTCCTATACATCAGCGATCCAGCCAATGGGGCCGATGCCGCTCTGATCGTGGTGGATCTGAACACCAACCTGGCGCGGCGCCTCTTCGAAGGGGACTACCACGTGCGTCCCAGTCAGGGCGTCGATCTGGTGGTTCAGGGACAGCCGGTCGAGGTCCGCCGACCCGACGGTTTCACCGTCCGGCCACTGGGCGGGCTCAATCCGATCGCGATCGATCCCAAAGGCCGCTGGCTCTTTTTTGGTCCCATGAATGGCCGGAATCTCTACCGCATTGAGACCAAATATCTCAGGGACATCGCCATCTCCCCGCAGGAGATCGTCGAACGTATTGAGACCTACTCCATCAAACCTGTCACCGACAGCATTGCCGTCGACAGCCGGGGAACGGTCTATTTCGCCGACATCGGGCAGAACACCATCGGCTACGTCAGTGAGGACGACAAAAAAAAGGAATACCACCTCCTCGTCAACCCTCCCGATCCCCGCTTGCTCTGGCCCGGCGGGCTGTTTCTCGACAACAACGGGATGCTCAATCTTTTCAGCAAACAACTCCACCTCACCCCACTCTACAACGGGGGAAAATCCTCTGTTGTCGGACCTTTCCCCATCTTCCGGATCCGCCCCGTCTCCTCGGGCATGTTCTGGAAATGACCAATCATCAGGGGGCGGTTCCCCTGAGGGGGGATTTCTTGAAGGCATTTTTTGCAGGAAAGGTTACTGTGGTCAGCGGAATTGCTTGCATCTGCGGGTGAGTCCGAAAACAATGGCCCTCAGCCACAACTCGTTCCCGTTACTTTATGCCATCTGCAGACCCTACCGGAATCCCCCTGCCTGAGTCCGAAGTGAGTGACCAGGAACTCGTGGCGCGCAGCCAGCAGGGCGACATGACTGCCTTCGACGAGTTGGTGACCCGCTACCGTACCAAGGTCTACGCCATGGCCTTCAACATGGTGCGCAATGAAAGCGACGCCTGGGATCTCTCCCAGGACGTCTTCATCAAAGCGTGGAAAGCCCTGCCCAAGTTTGAAAACCGCTCCCGGTTCTTCACCTGGCTGTTTCGCATCACCCACAACGTCTGTTACGATTGGCTGCGGAGCCGACGCATTCAATCCGCCGGGGAGTTCGATGACAGCATCGGCCCGGTCGGCATCGAGCCCGGGGCCCTCACGATCCCTCATGGTGGCCAACGTCCCGATCATGCCATGACCCGGGGCGAAGTCCAGCAGCGCATCCGCGACGCTATCGAAGAACTCAGCCCCGACCACCGGTCCGTGATCCTGCTCAAGGAAATAGAGGGCTTCAGCTACCAGGAAATCGCCGACACCATCGGCTGCTCCCTCGGCACGGTCATGTCCCGGCTTTTTTACGCCCGGAAACGTCTCCAAACCCTGCTCGCCGATGTCCATGCGGCGATGGATTGCATTTTCGTTGAATAAAAATCGGTCCAACCCCATCCAACAGGTATCTCGCAATAACCCCCCCCAAAAAAAGCGAACCTGTTACCCACTATGAAAGACGACTCTCTCACTCCTGATCAAGAACGCTTCATGCTATGGCTTGAAGCCGACGACGTCGAAGGCCACTCCATTGCCGATGGCGAAGGTGCGGTCCCTGCGGAATGGATGGCGGAACGCCAGTCAGTCGAAGAGCTGGGGCAGATCCTGCGCAGCCACCTGCCCGGAAGCCTCGAACCTTCCTCCTCTGTAGGCTTCAATGAGAGCCTCCGGAAACGACTCGCCGAATAGCGCGAATGCGGTGGCTGCCAGTCGGCAGTTCAACGTCCCTCCGGGTTGCAAATCAGCCCGGAGGAGCGAGTTTGGTAGGGTAAAAGCCCCAACCACACCCGCTCCATGAAAGTCCTCCGTTCCTTCCCCGCTCTCGGCGCCAGCCTGATCCTTGCCACGTTTGTCACCCCGATCCAGGCCCGCATTTGGACGGAAGCCGCGTCGGGCAAAACCATTGATGGTGAAATGACCGGTCTCAAGGGCGAAAACGTCCTGATCAAGATCCGTTCCGGCAAAGTCTACACCATCCCGCTCTCCCGCCTCTCGCCGGAGGACCAGGCCTTTGCCAAGAGCGGCGGCTCCGGCGCATCAGATGGCGCCGCCGGAGACTGGGCCCAGTTCCGAGGTCCCAAACAGGATGAACATTCACCTGACACCGGCCTCCTCAAGGAATGGCCCGCCGGTGGACCCAAAAAGCTCTGGACCTATGGCAAAGCCGGACTCGGCTATTCCGGCCACATCATCGTGGGCGGCAAACTCTACACTTTCGGCACCGAAGGCACCACCCTGAGGGCCGTGTGCGTCAACGTGGCCGATGGTTCCGAAGTCTGGTCCAAGGACATCGGCACCGATCCCGGCGCCGGCTACAACACGGGCTGGGGCAACGGTCCCCGGGGAGCCCCCACCTACAGTGAGGGCCGCCTCTACGCCCTCGCTCCCCAGGGTGATCTCATCTGTGTCGATGCGGAAAAGGGCGACACCGTCTGGACCAAAAACCTTCCTTCCGAATTCAAAGGCCAGGCTGGCGGCTGGGGTTATGCCGAATCCCCCCTCGTGGATGGGAAAAAAGTCATCGTCGCTCCGGGCGGCAACGAGAGCGGGATCGTCGCGCTCGACAAAACCACCGGTGATGTCATTTGGAAATCCTCGGTCAAAGCTGGAAAGGCCGAATACGCCACCATCCTGAACGTCGAAAACGGTGGCAAACACCAATACATCCGGTTGTTCGAGAAATTCATCGTTGGCGTGGATGCCGAAACGGGAGCGGAGCTGTGGGAGTCCCCTTGGGGCGGCAAAACCGCCGTGATTCCCACCCCCATCTTCGCCGACGGCGAGCTGTTTGTGAGCTCCGGTTATGGCGTGGGCTGCAAGCTTGTGGACCTCAGTGGCTCCTCCCCGAAGGATGTCTGGGAGAACAAGGAGCTCAAAAATCACCATGGTGGCGTGGTCCGTGTGGGGGATCATTTGTATGGCTTCGATGATGGAGCCGGCTTGGTCTGTCTGGAATGGAAGACCGGGAAAATGGTCTGGAACCAGAAGGACCGTGGCCTTACCAAAGGCTCCGTCCACTTTGCGGATGGCAAATTGTATTGTTTGAACGAGCAGGATGGCACCGTGAACTTGGTGGATGCCACTCCCGATGGCTTCAAGTCGAATGGCAGTTTCGTCCTCGATCCTCAAAGCACCCGACGCAATCCTCAGGGCAAAGTCTGG
>JADZAX010000182.1 GCA_020852405.1 Verrucomicrobiales bacterium | reverse complement strand
CGGTCCTCGTCCTGGAGGGGAATGCCCTGTCCCATTTTGACCTTGTTTTCCGGAGGGTGCAGATCGTCGCCCTCGATGAACTCGCCGCCGAGCCGCTCCGCGAGCAGCGCGCCCACGGTGGATTTGCCGCAGCCGCTGACGCCCATGAGAAGAATGTGGGAAGGGAGTTTCATAAGGGAAAAGTGCCGAAAGTGCCACGAAACAGGCCCGCGTGCAAACGCATCGCCTCCGCTGATCAGGTCCGGAGCGCGGATGCTGACCTTGACGGGGGCCGTCCGGTCTGGTTTGCTGATGTTGCCCCCGGTTCACCAGATCATGAGAGAATCTTCACGCAATGCCCTCATCGGCGCCCTGACGCTGGTCGCGGCCGTGTCGTTCACCTACCTGTTGCTCTCCGTGAAGGCGGATTCCAACAAACTCAATGCGGGGATTGTTTTTTACACCCGAGGAAGCGGCGGCGTCCAGTTTCTGCTGGCGGACCATACGCAATCGAATCGGGGCTGGGCAGCGTTCAGTGGTCGGCAGGATGGCGCCGAGACCCCCGCCGAGACGGCCGCCCGCGAAACCGAGGAAGAAACGCACGGGTATTTCAGCCGGGCCACCCTGCTGAAGCGAATCCAAAACCAGCGTCCCTTCACGATCGGCCGCTACCATCTTTATTTCCTCCAGATCGACCGGGTGCCGGCGGAACGCATCATGGGGCACCGGGTGCCGGGCGGGGTGGAGAACTACACGGAACGGGGTCCCTATGCCTGGATCCCCGCCTCCGAAGTGATCCGGGCCCTGGCGACCGGCTCCAAGAAAACCAAGGACCTCCTGATCAATCCGAGATACCTCCCCACGGGCACCAAGAATCCCCATTTTTGGGATGAATGGATCGAGAATCTGCGGGCCGCCCAGCAGGCTGGTGTCCTGCCGAAGTAAGCAGGCCGGACGTCGTCGCCCTTCCGAAAAGGCTCTCAGTCGCCGAAGCCCAACGCCTTCCCGAAGCGGCGCCACAGTCCGGGTTCTTCCGCTCCGGTCCCACCGGCTCCCCCGCCGGAGGTGACTCCCGGCGCATGACGGGAGCAGAATTCCCGCGGAATCATCGCATGAGGCACCCGCTCCCGGTAGGAGCGATCCGCCTTGTGGCATCCCTCGGTGGCGAGGGCTCCGGTGTCCCGGCACAACTCCACGTCCATGATATCGTCGGCCACGGGCAACGCGCCGCATTCATACCCGATCTGTTGGGCCGCGGCCATGACGTCGGCCCAGACCGGCAGGGCGACCCGGGAACCATAGCCCCGGTTGACGATGCGACCGGGCCGGTCCAGGCCCACCCAGACGCCGGCCGTGAGCCGTGAGGTGTAGCCGAGGAACCAGGCATCATGGAAATCATCGGTGGTGCCGGTCTTCCCGGCCGCCGGGGCAGTGAAGCCCAGTTCCGCCAATCCGCGCGCGGTGCCTTTCGGCCCGGTGACCTGCTCGAGGAGCCGCGAGGTCAGCCAGGCCGCGCCGGGAGAGACCAGCTCGTGGGTCTGGTCGGCGTGCTCGTAGAGCACCCCGCCACCGGACCGGGTAATGCGGGCGATGAAATATGGTTCATGCCGGTAGCCGGCACCGGGAAAGGCGGTGTAGGCGGAGGTGAGGGATTCCAGGGTGGCCCCGAGATTCCCGATGTAGGTCTGAGGCGAAACCGCCACCTCCTCCTCCGGGATCAGTCCGGCCTGGGCGATGAGGGCGCTCACGGCGCCGAAGCCGGCACGTTCCCCGACCCTCACGGTCATGGTGTTGCGGGACTCGATCAGCCCTTTGGAGGCGGGTTGGGCGCCCAGGAAACGTCCGTCGGAATTTTTGGGACTCCACTTCTGTCTGGCCCAGGGGATTTCACCGGGCTTGAGGGGATCATCGGAAACGTAGGTTCCGGGAAACAAGCCCTGTTCGAACGCCGCCGCATAGACCAGGGGCTTGATCACCGAGCCGACCTGACGACGCGCCTGCCGGGCCCGATCGAACCGGCTTTGGGCAAAATTCCTCCCTCCGATGAGGACCCGGATTTCGCCGGAGGCCTGTTCAATGACCGTGACCGCAGCCTGGAGATAGTCGGTCGTGGCTTCCGGCTCCCCTTCCGCTGCCGGCTGCCAGGATCGGGCCAGCGGATGCGCATAGCCGGGCTCCTGTTCGATTTCCGCCAGACGGGTCTCCACCGCGTGCGCGGCGGCGCGCTGAAGGACCAGATCAAACGTCGTGCTGATCTCCAGACCGCCTTTGTCCAGCTCCTCCTGCGGCAGGAGATGGGCCAGCTCCCGCTCCACCGCCTCGAGCGGATAGTCCCGTTCCAGCCGGGGCCCGCCCCGATCCACCCGTGATCCCAGGCTCGACTCCGGCAGCACCACAGGACGCTCCTCCTTGGCGGTGGCGGCCAGAGAAGCATCAAGCACGCCTTCGACCTCCATGCGTCCGATGACATCCCTCTGCTCGGCCAGGGCGGCTTCGTAATGCCGGAAAGGAGAGAACCGGTTCGGGGCGCGGATGATGCCCACGAGCATGGCCGACTCCGCCAGGGTCATTTCCGACGCGGGTTTCCCGTAGTAGCCACGCGCGGCTTGTTCCACCCCGTGGAGACCGGTGCCGTAGAAAATGCGGTTGATGTAGAGTCGCAGGATTTCATCCTTTGAAAAAGCCTCTTCGATCCGCTTGGAGAGAGCCGCCTCGAGGAGCTTGCGTTTCAGGCTCTTCGCTCTCAGATCGAACGTGTTCCTGGCCAACTGCATGGAGATGGTCCCGGCCCCCTCGACGATTTCGCCGCGCATCGAGTTGCGCAGCGACGCCCGGATCACACCGATCCAGTCGACCCCGTCATGATCGTAAAACCGGGAATCCTCGCGGGCGACCAGAGCTTTGAGAAACCACGGAGAAACGGCCTCCAGAGGAACGATGCTGCGTCCGTCGCCATGGAGGCTGCCCAGCAACTGCCCTCGCGCATCAAGAACGCGCGACTCCATTGGCATGCGGCTGACCTCGGCGAGATCATAGCGCTTCGCGATCTGGCAGAAGTAGAGCCAGACTCCGAGCAGGGCGATGAGGCCGAGCACCACGGAAAAGACGCCGACGGCCAGAAACACCCGCAGCCAGGGATGATGATGCCACCACAGGGCGAACCGGCCAATCCGCAGAGCCCATGGTCCACTAGGCAGCTGTCGCTTCCCCGTCACCGCATTCATCCGCCGCTGACGAGAGGCCGGAGTGGATTTGGACGGACGTGACGGACGGGGCATGAAGCGATGGATGCAAGGTTCCAAATAGTACAGCCTTTTGAAAAAATTACCATCCCGATGCGCCCCACGCGGGGGGGCCCGCACGCCGCGGCAACCCACCACGAGCGACCGAGCACCTTTCCGGCGTTCCACTTTCTATCGTCCGGTGCAGATTGCTGGTCGACGAAAGCCCCGTCGCAGGAGAATCTTTCTGCCTGAGACGTCTCCTCCGGTTGGCAGGGGAGGACGTCCCTTCCCACCCTGAACGAAACGATGGCCACGCCTTTCAGAACATCCGCCGCCCGGCACCGCCACCCGGCAAACGCTTTCCTGTTCGGCGGCCTGCTGGCGCTCTTTTGCGCATGGCCCGGGGCCGGTGAGGAGAAGGCCTCCGGAGGACGCGTCTTGGGCGCCCTCAAACCCTTCTCCGACGTTCCCGCCGGTCCGCTCGGCAAAGGATTCATCGACCATTGGAACTGGAGCGACAGCGTTCGCGAGGAGGCCCGGCAAGCCAGCCGGATCGAAACGGTGGATACCGGTTCCGGGAAGCAGCTCAAGGTCAGGATCTCCTCCGGATTTCCCGATCAGCCCGCCTTCCACCGGCTGATCGGTTTCACGCCCCACTTTCCTCCCGAGACCGATGCCGTGAGAATGCGCATCAAAGTGACCGCCGGAACATGGCGCCTCTTCCTCGGTGGTCCAACGGCCTATTATGCCAATAGCGACGTCTTCGCCGCGGTTCATGAAATAAAAGCCACCACCCCGGCCGAATGGGTGTCCGTGGAGTTTTCCCTGAACCACCCGCTTTGGAGGAATTTCCGCCGGGCCGGCTTCAGCACGGAGGCCCCGCGCAACTACTACACCCGCTGGGCCCAGGAACCCACCGCGCTGTATGTCGCGGGCGGATCATCGGGGGAATTCCTCCTCGACCAGGTCGAGCTGATCGCCCACGGAGAAGGCCGCGCATTCCCGCACTTTGAACCCGACCAGGTCAAGCGGGCTGGCCCCATCGCGGACTTCGAAGACGGACAGACCAACCGGGTATTCACGCTGTATTTTGCCGACAACGAAAGCGAGTGGTTCGAGCAGTCGTGGAAACGCGAGAAGCCGCTGCGTTTCACCCCGGCCCGACTAAGCCTCGTCGCCACCGGTTTCACAGGCCGGCAATCGCTCGCCTGCACCGGCCCCTCGGCCGAGGAAGTCCACTGCACCGGCATCCGGACCGAAGGGGTCGCCAACGCGAACGCCCTCCGGATGACTCTCCGCAAGGACGCGCCGGGCCTGAAAAACACCCTCTTTGGCACCGGCCCCGCCGAGGCACTCGACGTGCTGGTGTTCGTGGCTCCGCGGGCCCGGCCCTTTCCTTGGGAAACCCTCGCACCGCCGGCCTCACTGCGCGAGTCCCCGCACCGCGGCTTTGACTACCAGTTTTCCTATCGGGAGATCCGGGACCGCCAGGATCTCCATCTGGCAATGTACCAGACGCGCCGCTTTCTCAAGCCCGCCGAGTGGACCACCCTGACCTTGCCCCTCGCCGATTTCACCTGCGTCTATGGTTCCGGCGACTGTCGGGACCGCTTTCTGAAGCATCAGTCACTCGACAGCGGTGACATCATCGCCATCGCGTGGCTCAATCCCTGGAGCCGTCAAGGAGACCGGCAAACAGCAGTGACGCTGTTGGTCGATGACCTGGAATTCGCCAACATCCCCGGCACTCCGGAGGAGTTGCGCTCCTACTGGCAAATTCCGGATGGGGAGAGCATCCGCCTGATCCGCGAAGGACAGTTCCAGCAGATGCTCTTGCCGGGAGAGGACGCGGGGAAGCGGATCGGACCGGCAGCGCCTTGAATCGGATCCGGCAGCCGGTGGTGGAAACAAATGGCCGAATTCAGGGCTCCACAGGGGAGAAAGGCCAAGGTCGGATCGGGAGCCCGGCCAAAGATTCCCTCAGCTTGTGATGGACATTCCGTCAGGGACGGGACCGCCCCAACTCCTGCTGGAGGCTTGTTGATCACGTTATCTCCTCAGTCTTGCCCCCCTGGAAATACTCCTGTCTTGACAGCAGCGATGGGGTCTGCTGTGCTCTCCCTGTGCCATCCTCCCTGCGTCTTTATTTCCTTTGCATCACCCTCGCCTGTCCCTGCGGGCTTCAGGCCGCCCCGGAGGGACCGCCAATAGGTCTGGCCGGCCTCGCCCCCGGTTTCACCCAGCATGTCATCAATGCCCAGTCCACCTACTGCGCCTGTGCGGTGGACGATGTGAATGCCGATGGCCGACCGGATATCGTGTGCGGGGCTTTCTGGTATGAGGCCCCCGGATGGGAACGTCACCAGGTCCGGGAGATCGAACGGATCCGGGGACGGTTCGATGGCTACGCCCACCTCATGATGGATGTGGACGGGGATGGCGACCGGGATGTCATCACCGTGAACTACCGCAGCGCTTCGCTGCAATGGTTCGAGCATCCCACTGATCTCACCCGGGAATGGGACCGGCACTACATCGACCTGCCGGGGCCGATGGAAACCGGCCGGCTCCATGATATCGACAAGGATGGTCGCGACGACATTCTCCCCAACGGGGCGAACTTCGCCGCTTGGTGGCGGGCCGTGCCGGAGCCCGCCGCACGGGGCTCCCGGGGGCCGAGGCTGAGCTTCGTCCGGCAGGAACTGCCCCCGGAGGTCCAAGGTCACGGTCTCGGGTTTGGCGACATCGACGGGGACGGCCGGGGCGACATTCTCGCTCAGAAAGGCTGGCTGGCAGCGCCGGAGGACCGGCTCAAAGGAACCTGGACCTGGCATGCCGATTGGGATCTGACCCGGGCCAGCATTCCGATGCTGCCGCAGGATGTGGATGGCGACGGAGACACCGACGTGATCTGGAGCAGTGCCCATGACTATGGCATTTTCTGGATGGAACAGGGGCGGGACCCGGCCGGTGCACGGATCTGGACGACCCACACCATCGATGGAGGGTGGTCCCAATCCCATGCGCTGCTGTGGGGGGATCTCGACGGGGACGCAACAAAGGAACTGATCGCCGGAAAGCGCTACATGGCCCACGATGGCCGCGATGCCGGAGCGACCGATCCCCTCGTGCTCTGCCGTTACCAATATGACCCGGCCGGAAAAACCTGGCTGAAACATTCGCTCACGGACGGAGGCATCGTCGGCTTCGGACTTGACCCCAAGCTCGAGGATCTGGATCAGGATGGCGATTTGGACCTCATCTGCCCCGGGAGAACCGGACTCTACTGGCTGGAAAACCGGCTCCTGCAACCCAAGGCGAACCGTCCGAAATGACTCTTTCCATGGCGAGCGAACACCCGCCGGATTCCTCCATTCCTCCTCCCCCCCCCGCAACGTGCGTATCCTGTCAGGCCTGATCCTCTTTGCCGTCGCCCTCACAGCATCTTTCCTGATGCCTGACCGCGCCCTGGAACTACGGATGGCCGCCGTGGCGCTGCTCATGGCGACCTGGTGGATCACCGAGGCGGTGCCGTTGGCCGCGACTTCCCTGGTGCCGCTGGCCATGCTTCCCCTGCTCGGCATTTTGAGCGGCAAGGATACGGCGACCCAGTATTTCAATGACACCATCGTGCTTTATCTCGGTGGCTTTCTCCTCGCCCTGGCGATGGAACGGTGGGACCTGCACCGGCGCGTCGCCCTGACCATCGTCGGCGCCCTCGGAGGAAGCCCGCAGCGGCTGGTGCTGGGCTTTCTGCTGGCCTCGGGAGGCATCTCGATGTGGATCTCCAACACCGCCACCGCCATCATGATGGTGGCCATTGGCCTCGCCGTGGCCCGGCAGGTTGAAGCCCAGTTCGGAGAGAAAGCGGCGCGTCCGCTCGCCATCGGGCTTCTCCTGGCGATCGCCTACGGATGCAGCATCGGTGGTTTCTCGACCCTCGTCGGGACCCCTCCGAATCTCTCGCTGCAGAGGATCTATCATCTGACCTTCCCCGATGCCGCGCCGATCGGCTTTGGGCAATGGATGCTGTTCGGGGTCCCGGCCAGCGCCTTGATGCTGACCGTAGCCTGGATTTACCTGACCAAAGTGGGATGCCGCTGTCCGGACCACATCCGACTCCCCCGGGATCTGATCGCCCACCAATACCGGGCGCTTGGCCCAATGCGCCATCCGGAAAAGGTGGTGCTCGGATGTTTCGCGCTGACGGCGGTCCTCTGGGTTTTCCGAAGCGACCTGAACCTCGGCGCGGTGACCCTGCCGGGATGGTCCACGCTCCTGCCTTTGCCCACCGCGGCCGATGGCAAAAGCCTGCTCGACGACGGCACCGTGGTCATCTGCACGGTGCTGCCACTCTTCCTGATGCGCTCGCGGGTGCCCCTGCCGGGCGCTCCCCTGGAGAATGCCGGACCAATGCCGCGTCTCCTCGACAGCAGCGTGATCGGCCGACTGCCGTGGGACATCGTCCTGCTTTTCGGAGGGGGATTCGCTCTCGCCAAAGGGTTCCAAGTGTCCGGCTTGTCGGCCTGGGCGGGATCCGCGTTCACCGGGTTGGGATCCGTATCCCCTTGGATCGTGGTGCTCTCGGTCTGTCTATTCATGACCTTCCTCACCGAACTCACCTCCAACCCCGCCACGACCGAAATGGCCCTGCCCATCCTGGCCACGGCAGCTGTCTCGGCCGGGCTGCATCCGCTGGTGCTGATGGTGCCTGCGACGCTCTCCGCCTCCTGCGCCTTCATGCTGCCGGTGGCAACGCCTCCCAATGCGATCGTGTTCGGCAGCGGCCACATCCGGATCAAAGACATGGTGCGCGCCGGATTGTGGATGAACCTGATCGGGGTGCTGCTCCTCACGGTGCTCTTCCAGCTCTGGGGCACCCGGGTTTTCCAAATTTCCTCCGACGGAAACCTGCCGGAAGCAGTGAGACAGATCGCGCCGACCAAGCACTGATGAACCGGAGGGGGGCAGGGCCTGATCGGACATCCGTGCGGGACAGAAGGCGATTGCCTGCCGTGAGCAACGAGAGTATCCCAATACGTGAATTCAACTTTCCAGGTGGCCCGCCCGCAGAGCCCCGATGAATTCGGAGACACCGCCATCCCACCGCATGAACCGAACCGACGCTCTCTCCCAACTCCGCACCACGGTCGAATACGATGTCCTAATCGTGGGCGGCGGAGCCACCGGGCTTGGCATCGCGGTCGATGCCGCCGCGCGGGGCCACCGCGTCTGTCTCATCGAACAGGCGGACTTTGCCAAAGGAACTTCGAGCCGCAGCACCAAACTGGTCCACGGCGGCGTGCGGTATCTGAAGCAGGGCCATGTGCCTCTGGTGCTGGAGGCCCTGCGGGAACGTGGACTGCTCTGCCGGAATGCCCCGCACCTGGTGCATCATCTGCCTTTCGTCATTCCCAGCTATCACTGGTGGGAGAGCCCCTTTTACGGGATCGGTCTCAAGGTCTACGATGCCCTCGCGGGCCGCCTGGGACTGGAGCCGTCCCGGATGCTAAGCCGCGAGGAAACCCTCGATCGGATTCCCACCATCGAGCAGGAACACCTGACCGGAGGCGTGCTCTACCACGACGGGCAATTCGACGATGCCCGGCTCGCGATCACCTTGGCCCACACTGCCTCGGCTCTTGGGGCCACATTGCTGAACCATACCCGCTGCGAGAGCCTGCTGAAACGCGATGGCCAGGTCTGCGGGGTGGTGGCCCGCGATGCGGAAACCGGTGAGTCCTTTGACCTGGCCGCCCGCGTCGTGATCAATGCGACGGGCGTTTTCGTGAATGAGCTGCGTCGCCAGGACGAACCCGGCGTGCCGGGAATCGTGGCCCCCAGCCAGGGCGTTCACCTGGTTCTTCCCGCGGAATTCCTGCCCGGCGATGCCGCGATCATGATCCCGCGGACGGATGACGGCCGGGTGCTTTTTGCGGTGCCCTGGCATGGTCGGGTGGTCGTGGGAACGACCGACACGGCGGTGCCGCAGACCTCCCTGGAGCCGCGTGCGCTGCCGGAGGAAGTCCGGTTTCTGATGAGTCATGCCGCCCGCTATCTGACCCGGGATCCCTCACCCGAGGATGTCCTCAGCATTTACGCCGGATTGCGTCCCTTGGTGCGCCGCAGTGGCGAAGGCTCCACCGCCTCCCTGTCACGGGACCACACGCTGCTGGTCTCACAAAGCGGACTGCTCACCATCACCGGCGGCAAATGGACGACCTACCGACACATGGCGGAGGATGCCACCAACCATGCCGAGACGCTGGGAGGCCTGGATCCGCGTCCCTGCCGGACACGCGAACTGCTGCTCCATGGTGCCACGGAAGGCCCCACGAACGCCCCCCTCGCGGTCTATGGCAGCGACGCCCGCCACATCGAGTCCCTCATTTCCCAACAGCCCGGTCTGGGGGAGTTGCTGCACCCCGGACTTCCCTACTGCGCGGCCGAAGTCCTCTGGCACGTCCGGCAGGAAATGGCGCGCACGGTCGAGGATGTTCTGGCACGCCGCACCCGGGCCCTGCTGCTGGACGCCCGGGCCAGCTCCGAGGCGGCCCCGCGGGTGGCGGCTCTGATGGCCCAGGAGCTGGGACACAGCGCGACGTGGGAGCAGGAGCAAGTAACGGCTTATCAGGCTTTGGCAAAAGGGTATTGGCTGGAAGGAGATTCCGGCCAAAGTCCGTGATGATCCAAATAGGCCCGGGAGCCTTCCTCGCCCATGTATTTGCCGAGCAGCCGGGGTTCGGTCCGCGTCAGATCCACGAAGATCAGTCCGTCGAGCACGGAGGAGAATGCCCCGTCGACATTGAAACAGAGGATACTGGCATTCAAGCGGAGATACTGCTTGAGGAGCACCGGCAGACCTTTCTGATCCGACTCGATGGTGGCGATGAGGCTGGACAGGTCGTCCACGTCGGAGAGTGGTGTCCGGCGCAGCTCCCGCCGCAAGGGGCCGGCCGCCCGGCTCCGGAACGGGCTGCGGGGTCGGGCCAGACAGGCGAGTTCCGCGGGGCGCCGTTGGGAAATGAGAAAGTCCACCATGAGCCGGCGTGAAACCTCATCATAGTCGGCACTGATGCTGACAGGACCGAACAGAATCCGGTAGGAAGGATGGCGCCGAACCCAGGAGGCGATGCCTTTCCAAAGGAGCAGCAGCGCGGCCGGATGGCGCTGGTATTCCAGCCGGATGAAAGAACGCCCCAGCTCGATGGCATTGTCGAGTCGCTTGTAGAAGGCGCGCGAGTAGCGGAACAGGGTGCCTGTGTAGAGCCCTTTGGGACCGTGGGTTGCCAGTATTTCCGGAGCCAGTCCCATCCGGTAGGCGCCGGCGATGCAGGAAGCCGTCCGATCCCAGAGGATAAGGTGGAGGTAATGCCCGTCGAAACGGTCGAGATCGATGTCATTCCCCGTGCCTTCCCCGACAGCGCGGAAGGTCAGCTCCCGAAGGCGGCCAATTTCCTGCAGGGCGCAGGGGATTTCGGCGGCCCGGGCGACGAGCACCTCGAGGTGGCCCTGTTCGGCGAGCAGGGCACCGCTCTCCCGCAGACGGGCGATCTCCCCGGCAACCATCATGTCAGGTTCCGCCTCCAATTTGCGTGCCACCGTCACGGTGACTGCGGCCGGGGGAGTCGCGCCTCCATGGCGCAGCGCCAGGGTTTGGATACGAAGATACCGGGTGATCTCCTCATCACTTTGGAAATGCCTCAGTTTGGCCGCCGGAATCGGGGCGCCGACGCGCACGGTGAGGGGCTGCCGGTTGCTTTTACTCAGTTCATTCAACAGCAGAGCGGTCCGCAGTCTGGGATGGATCATTCCCGCCATCTGAAAGAGAACGCTGTTTTGTCCCGGAAAATACACCGGCAGCACGGTGGCACCGGTCCGCCGCACCAGACTGCCGAGATGGGATTTCCAGGGAGCCTCCTCGACGCCGTGACCGAGCTGGAAGTGAGCCACTTCGCCACTCGGAAACATGGAAAGGGCACCCCCGGAGCGGAGGAACCGGATCGCTTCCTTCATCGGCGCGAGATTCCTCCGTTCACTGCCCGGACCGCCAAAGTTATCAACCGCAATCATCCACGGAGCCGCCTCGGGAAGCTGGCTGAGCAGCGCATTGGCCATCATCCGGGCTTCGCCGCGCACGCTGGAGAGGAAGTCACCCAGCACGACCGCATCGGCGAATCCAAAGGGGTGATTGGCCACCACGAGAAGCGGACCGGTGGTGGGAATGCGGGCACCGGGCCGGGGCTGGACCTCGTAGCGGAGCCCGACGGATTCCAGGCAGGAATGGAACCAGGTGTAGGCGGTGGGGAAATCGGATGCCTGATAAGACTGCGCGGCACGCCGGTAGATGTCGTTGAACGCGCGGATGGAGAGCGAGTTTTCGATGAGCGGCCCGGCGATCCGGTAAAGGCCGCGCTGGAGGGGACCGCGCATACGGGAACCAAGGTCGATCAGCTCCCGGGGGCGTTCAGAGGGTGACATTTTCACAGTCAGAGGTGAAATGAATTCCACCATCTGAGAGGCCGGTCGCCAAACGCTATCGTGTGGCGAATCCGCCACCTGTTCCTTCCCAGCCCTCCCCTGCCATGGCGGCTACGGGTCGGGATGATCGGGAGGAGCTTACACAAAAACACCACGGGACAGCGCGTGGGCGCGTCCCGTGGTGCCGGGGATGCTTACTTGGCCGGAGCAGCCGGAGCAACAGGCGCGGCCGGCTTGGTGATCATCGGGAAATCGTCCGTCCGGAAAGGCGTCAAGGGCAGGCCTTCCTTGGAGACCACGTTGCAGACGGGGTTGTCCGCCCAGGCATATCGCACCGCCACCGGGGCCGGAACCGCGTCGTTCCAGACTTCCACGGCGTTGTTGCCGGAGATCTTGGCCTGGGCCCAGACCCATTGGTGGTCCTCTCCGCAAACCGCAAAACCCTTGGCGTCATTCACGTCGACCGTCCGCAAACCGCTTCCGACGTGATCAAACGTCAGCGTGGCCTTGTTGCCGGCCACAGCGAGAGCCTGAAACGTCGGACTCTGCGGCTCCAATTTGATCCCATAGTCCTTGGCCAGGGCCCAACGAACCAGACGGGCGGAGACGTCGTGCTTGTTTTTGGGATGGATGTCATTGCCCTCGCCAAGATCGATGATGACGGACTCACCCGTGTTGGGCAGACTCATCGTCCGGGTCTGGGCCTCCCGCAATTCCGCCCAGTCGCTATCTCCGGGTTCCGGTTTTTCGGGCTTGAAATCAGCCAGTTGGACCCAGTAGAAGGGGAAATCCCCCTGCTTCCATTCCTTGCGCCATTCTTGGATCATGAAAGGAAACAACTCCCGGTATTCCCATGCCCGGGGGGCATTGCTCTCGCCCTGATACCAGATGACGCCTTTGATGCCGTAGCCGAGAGTCGGGTGGACAACCCCTCCAAAGATGTTGCCGGGACGGCTGTTCCCTCCGAGGATCTGGTCGGGGCTCTGGGGCGGACGGGGGGCCGGCTTGTTTTCCGCCTTGGCGGTTTCGGCTGCTTGCTTCCACTTTTCAAGGTCGGCCTCATACTTGGCTTTGGACTCCGGAGACTGCAGCGCGGACTCCCGCTGTTTCCAGCCCTCCACCAAGGTTTTGAAACGGGGGTCATTCTCGATGGTCTCACGGCGGATCCAAGCCTCTGCGGCCGAGCCTCCCCAGGAATTGTCGATCAGTCCCACCGGCACGCCAAGGATCTCATGCAGATACCGTCCGAAGAAAAAGCCGACGGCGGAGAAATTCCGGGAGCTTTCCGGAGTGGAAGCCTCCCACTGTCCCACGAAATCGGTCTTGAGCTCCTGGGTTCCGACCTGGGGCACCGAGATAAGCCGGAGATTGGGGTGGTTCGAAGCAAGGGATTCGACTTCCGCATTCCAATCGCTGGAAAGATTGAATCCCATGTTCGACTGTCCGGAACACATCCAGACTTCACCGATGAGGACATCCTGGATCTCCCGCTTGCTGGTGCCCTCAATGACGAGGGTTCCCGGGATGGCGTTGGCCGGGGCGGCATCGAGGGAGACGGTCCATTTGCCATCAGCTCCGGCTTGGGCAGTCTTGGTGGCGCCACCGAAGGTCACTTTCACCTCCGTCCCCGGCGTGTCCCAGCCCCAGATGAGGTTGGCCTGCTTTTGCTGCAGCACCATGTGATCGCCGATAATGACCGGAAGTTTCAGCTCGGCCCGAGAAACCAGCGGCAGTAGACCGATGGTTCCCAAGGTAAGGGTAAGGAGGGTTTTTCTCATGTTGATAAGAGTTTCGAGGGTCGCCCGTCCGGGAGGAATCGGGGCTGCGCATCATGGCTGAAAAACCCCCGGCCTGAAAGTAGGGAATCGCGCCATGCGAAGGCCTTGGCCGGATACAAAAAAAGCGCGGGGGTTGCCCGCGCTTTTGAAGATCTGATGGACTTACTCTTCAGAAGAGGCGTCGACCACCTGCTCAACCGTTTCGACCGTTTCAGGTTCAGAAACGGCCTCCGCTTTTTTGGCGGCTTTTTTGGCGGGAGCTTTCTTGGTCGCTGTTTTCTTCTTCGGCGCGGCTTTTGGCTTGGCCTTGGCGTCGACGTCACTGCTCACAGCCTCCGCTTTCGGCTTGGCCTTGGCTTTGACGCCAGCGGTGGCGGTAGCCACGCGGACAGCCGTATTGCGACGCTTGATATAATTCCGGCGGCGCCGGCGCTTGATTTCCTTGTTGTGCTGCTTGCCCATGATAATTTGCTGAAAATTGCCCCGACTTGGAAAACCGGGAGATGCTCTTGTTAGCGGATAATCCCCTATACTGCAACAACAATTGCATTCCAGCCCCCGTCGCGGGGACCTCAGGGTCCTTCTTCCAGCCGGGGAGAATCCACCATCGGAGACATTTCCTGCTATTTTTCGGAAAAAAATCTTGCCACCGGCCCACTCAACGGCCATCATACCCTCAGTTGGCAGAGAGAGATGTTTGAACCCATTGGGTTTGTCTCTCCACGAAGTCCGGCGCCTTGGCATCGTCGACTCACAGCCTACTCGGTTGGTCGAATTCCTTTGAATCGAAACCGCCGCAAGAGGAACAATCCTCAAACCCCCACCTCTCTGTGACAAGTGGTTTGGCTGGTTTGAATGCTGTGGATCGTTCCCGCCCCCCTTAACTCCCCATTTTCCCAACCCAGCAGCGGAGAACTCCCGCATTCCCAATCGTGGCCAGCCACCAAGTGGTCACCTTTCTCCAACCAAACCACCCGCCTCTTGCAGGATCCTCGGAAGCGCTGATGCCGGTGACTTCCACACTGTCTCAACCCGAT
>JADZAX010000181.1 GCA_020852405.1 Verrucomicrobiales bacterium | reverse complement strand
CCGTTCAGGCTGTCGTGTCGACCATCATTCAAGGGCAGAAGTGGGATGTTGAAACGTTTGAACAAACTCCCGGCCCCTCCGCCCGAGTCGGCAGTGATGCCACTCTGGAGCTCTACACCTACCGCGTGGCAGGTTGTGTTGGCGAGTTTTGGACCCGAGTGGGATTGGACAGCGGGGTGGGCGTTTCAGCAGAGAAAGCAGAACGCCTGCGGGACTTGGGGAGGAAATACGGTCAGGGGCTGCAGTTGGTAAACATTCTGCGAGATCTCGGGGAGGATCTTGGGCGAGGACGATGTTATCTGCCCCGTCCTTCTTTGCTGGTGGAAGGCTGGAACGACGAAGGCCCTCCCAACAGGCATGCCTTGGGGCGCGTCGCAGAAATTTGGCGGAACAAGGCACAGGAATGGGTCGGCGCCGGAAAGGAATACGCCCGGCATCTGCCATGGGGGCGTGTGCGATGGGCCACCCTTCTTCCGGCCCTCTTGGCTGAAGAAACATTGCAATTGCTCGATCAGGCCGGGGAGGGGGCTTTGGACACCAAAGTCAAAATCTCCCGCAAAATGGTCCGACGGTGCGCCTGGCGGGCGCTGGGTAAAATTTGAATGGATCAACGCCTTGAGGATTGAACCTGTCAGGGGCATGGGGCATGATCCCAACCATGCTGCTGCCTGATCTCCGTGACCAAGTTCTCCGTGCCAACCTGATGCTCGAGACCGAAGGATTGGTGAAGCTCACCTGGGGAAATGTTTCCGGAATTGACCGGGATCGTGGCTGGTTCGTCATCAAACCCAGTGGAGTGCCCTACTCAGACTTGCGGGCTGAACATCTCGTCATTCTTGATTTGGAGGGCGCAGTGGTCGAAGGCAACTTGAATCCCTCCTCAGACACACCGACCCACCGGATCCTCTACCGCGAATTTGAAGCCATCGGAGGTATCACCCACACCCACAGTGGGCACGCGGTCATGCTGTCGCAAGCCGGGGTGGCGCTCCCCTGTCTTGGCACCACTCACGCCGATCATTTTTATGGAACGGTGCCGGTGGTGCGGGAATTGAATCCCGATGAAGTGGCGGAGGATTATGAATCCAACACCGGGCGCGCCATCGTGGAGTGTTTTCGCCAGGAAGGGATCGATCCCGTTGCTATGCCGGCCTGCTTCCAGAGATACCATGCGCCGTTCACCTGGGGGAAAACAGCGATGGATTCCGTGAAAAATTCCGTGGCCCTTGAAGTGTGCTGCCAGATGGCAATCGGGACCTGGCAGTTGGCCGGACATCGTCATCAGGAACTGCCGGATCACCTGTTGCAAAAGCATTACCTCCGCAAGCACGGTCCCGGAGCCTATTACGGCCAAGGAAAAGGAGGACAATGACAAGTTTGCCTTCAGCGTGTATTGTCAGCTTCCTTGAATGAAAAAGCCCAGGTGGAAGAACGCCTGGTTTCCCGACCCCCATGAATTGGAAGACAATACAGCTGATTCTCCTTGGCCTGGGACTGGCATCCTGCGGTCCAGAGAGTGTTTCTACGGGGCCGCGTCAAACTCCTACGGCCATTCCCCCTTCCGGAGCGGGTTTTCTGTCCACCGCCGATCCCGTGATGGCCAAATGGATGGATGAGCGGTTCGAGGCGGAATACCGCAATATGACCCCGGAGCTTATTTTTCAACAGGAGCCGATCTCCGAGCTGAAATGTGATTTGCGGGGATTACCGGTGGGAGCCCCACTGTTTCATTATTCCTCGACCAATGTTTCGCGCCGGGAACTCCTCCAAGCGATCGCCAGATTCTACGATCTTGAAATGACCTTCCAAGGATCCGCTGGTCAAATCACCCACTTGTTGGTCGAAGGTCCTGGGGTCCGCCATCCAAGTGCCACGGTTCCTTCCGCACCCAAGCCGGTGGTTGATGACTCGCCGATCCCGACCCCCGCGCCAGTGCTTGATCCGAGTCAGGAAAGCGTTCTCCTTCCACCGGGAACCTGAAACGCGTTCAGTTGCTCACGAGCAGTTCCCTCAGCCTGGGGAGAGCCTCGATCATCGACCGGTTCCGTCCCGCCCGCCCAAGGATTTCTCCCAACAACCCGCACGGGGTTTGGGAACGTGCCGGGAACAGGCTTTCCTGTTGGAGCGTATCAAACTGAATCAGCAATTTCCAATAGTCCTGGTCGTCATCCAAGGATGCTTCAAAGACAAAGCCCGCACCCCAGGTTTTCAATCCAACCAATGCGGGTCCGCTGTCGGGGGTGGAGAGCAGATTGGCTTCCACCGTCCTGCCGTTGTTGGAACGGAAAAGATAGGTCCCTTGGATGGAAGCTGAGCCTTGAAGGGTCCAACCGAGACGATGAGTGATCCAGGTGATCAGCCACAAGGCGGCCATGAACCCTTGTTGTCCTGGGCTGTGTCGGATTTCGATGGCGTCCAGCTGGGGCAGGGCTTCCAGCGATCTGGGATCCTCGAAACAGGCCGCCAGACAGGCTCTCAGGGCACTGCCCCTCGTGAAACTCAGGTCGTGAGGAACGAATCTGGCGCCTTCTTTCAGACTGGCGGAAAGTCGGAATAGTGGAGCCGTCGGAGTGGCCCACTGGGCGCTGTCAAAAATCAACCGGTCGATCCTGGCGTGAAGTCTTTCTTCAAAAACCTCCGACATTTCTCCCTGCCACCAGAGCACCAACGGCAGGTCCGAATCGGTGTTGGAGAAGATCATGCTCCTCACCAGGCTGGGACTGCCTCCGATGAGCAGGAAGCTGACCTGTTCGGAGCAGGCGGCCTTGGCTCCGGCCTCGGTGAGATGACAGTGGGCTTCGACCCAGGCGCGGACACTCCGTTCCGGCCCGTGAAGCGACAGCACGAGGAGCGATCGACAAGCGTTTTCTCTGGTCAATTCTCTGATAATCGGCGGATTGGTGGCCAAGGCGTCGGATTGCTCCGAATAGACTGCGAGGTTGAGCAGGGAAGCTTTCGTCACGGTTTCGTCGGTCGCGAAAAATTCGCGGAGCTCCTGGTCGATGTCCCCGATGGGGACCTCCTTGCCGAGTTCTGCCAAACCCGGTATTTCCTGAGGGGCGGTCATGGATGTGTACGGTTAGAGACGTCGCCACGCATTTCCATCCTGGGCCAGAAGCTCATCCGCCTCTTTGGGACCCCAAGAGCCTGCGGGATATTCCGCCATCTTCGGCGGATTCTCGGACTTGTGCCAAGCGTCCTCAATAGAATCAACAAATGTCCAGGCATTCTCCACTTCGTCGCGGCGCGCGAACAGGGTCGCATCGCCCGCCATCGCATCCAAGAGGAGCCGTTCATAGGCTTCCGGACTCGATTTTCCAAACGACGTGCTGTATTGGAAATCCATTTTCACCGGCTCAAGTCGCAACGAAGGGCCGGGCATTTTTGACTGCATGCGCAGGGAAATGCCCTCGTTCGGCTGAATGCGGATCACGAGAACGTTGTCGGCGGCTCCTGCTGCCACTGCGGGGGCATTGAAGAGCACGGCGGGAGGTCTCCGGAAATGAATCGAAATTTCCGTGGTTTTTTTGGGCAACCGTTTTCCCATCCGGATGTAGAAGGGAACCCCGGCCCACCGCCACGTATCGATGAAAATCCGAAGAGCGACGTAACTCTCCGTGAGTGACCCCGGATTGACCCGATCTTCCCGACGATAGCCGACCACTTCGGTCCCCTGGACGGTTCCCGCAGTGTACTGGGCCCTCACCACACTGGCCCCAACCGCTTCCGGTCCGTTGAGTGGACGGAGTGAGCGGAGGACTTTCACTTTTTCATCGCGGACCCCGTCGGCGCTGAGGTCGGTGGGCGGTTCCATGGCGATGAGACTGAGTAATTGGAGCAGATGGTTCTGCACCATGTCGCGCAGTGCTCCGGCGTTGTCGTAATATCCTCCCCGGCCGCCTTCCATGCCAAGGTTCTCGGCACACGTGATCTGCACCTGCTCGATGCAACGGTTGTTCCAAAGCGGTTCGAAAATAGCATTGGCGAACCTCAGAACCATGATGTTCTGGGCGGTTTCTTTGCCGAGGTAGTGGTCGATCCGGTAGGTTTCCCGTTCAGGGAAGACTTCGTTGGCGACCTTGTTCAGGTGCTTTGCGGTGGGCAAATTCTTGCCGAATGGTTTTTCAATGATGACGCGGCTCCATCCTCCCTGAATGGGGTCATTCAGACCGGATGCTTTCAGATTGAGGAGAATGTCATCGAAAGCCTCCGGTGCCGATGCTAAATAAAAGAGACGGTTCGGCGTGCCTCCAGCTGCGGCTTCCGCATCCAACCGGGTGCGCAGGGACTCATAAGCGGTCACATCTTGGAACTCCCCCTGGTGGTAGGATATCGAGCCAGCAAATTTCTCCCAGAGCCCGGCATTGTGGCCGGATCGCGAAACCTTTTGATTGAGGACTTCCAAATCCTTCCGGAACACCTCATCTGATTTTTCCCTGCGAGCAAAGCCAATGACTTTGAGGCCGGCTGGCAATTCACCATCGACCATCAAATTGTAGATGGCCGGTACCAGTTTGCGGTGAGTCAGGTCACCGGAAGCGCCAAAAATGACAACAGTGCACGCCTGAGGGCGGTTTTTGACCCGCTGGTCGTCTTCGATGAATGGATTGGTTTCCATGAATGAGCTGTCGAGGGAGTGATCCTCAAGAGAGACGTCCTTTCGCGGGAATGCAAACATCGAATAGGGGCAAGAAGGTTGAATTTCTCCATCCAAGGTCCCGAAACGGGGTTTTTGGAGCCTGAGTTCACAAATTCTTTACAACCGTTTTACCATCGTCTGACAACCCTGCCGACAAAATGCCCCATGATCAGGCTGCCAGTGGAAACCTGCCCAACATTTTCGATCAGCAAGAGAGGATGAAGTCAGCCGGGAAAGCGCGTATCGTGGTCCCGGACCACATGTCAGGTCCCAAAGACCACGATGTGAAGAAACTGGCCGTCATTCTGTTGTTAGCTGTCCTGGGACCCAGCTTGTTGTTGGCGGTAATGGCCGTTCGTTCTTTGCATGAGCAGGAAAATTCTGTCCAGCGCCAACGGATGCTTCTGCACCAAGGAGCTTCTGATGATTTGGCTCAGGACGTGAATTCATTCATGATTGAAGTTCGCCGGCATTATCAGCAACTTTTTGACCAACTGTTGCAGGAAAACGGCCCTGACTCCTTGGTGGCTGGGTTTGACGATCTGGTGCGGGCCCGCTGGCCCCAGGCTTCTTTGGGCTGCGTGATCTCAGAAACGGGCACCTGGGAATCACCTCGTCTGGAGGAAAAAGATTCCCGACTGAAGGAATTCTTTCTCAATAACATGGGCATGTTCAATGGGGGGGCGGATGTGGAGTTTTTCCTCGCGCCAGCATTGGAGATCGCGCCGGTTGGCGCCTCCCAACCGGAAGGGCGCGTCAATCTTTCCACCGGGAAGATGCAAACACTGGGGTATGCCCAGCGCCAGATGGCCGAATCGCGGGAGCCTCTCGACAATGTCCGGGAATCTTGGAGTGTCTCCAAAGGGGAAGCCGCACATGAAGATATCTCTCGTGGAAAGGAGACCTCCTCGCAAGGGATCCGCCCCGTTCTGGAATCGAGGTCGGAAGGGCAGGTGGGGAGGTATCTCGATGACGGTCTGCATCTGCTGCTGTGGAGGAAACATTCCGCAGTGCCGGGTCGGTTCTTTTGGGTGGAACTCAATGTCACAGAAATTCGAAAGGATTTGGCGCAACTCGTCCGGCGCGCGGGAGAAGGCCCGAGAGCGTCGGAAGTTTTTTTGGCGCTCCTCGATGCGGGAGGCGACGTCGTGGGGCGCACCCATGTTGGCTTTGTTCCGGACTGGTCAAAACCTCTGATCTCGACCTCAATGGGCGAAAGCCTTCCCGGATGGCAGGTCGCAGCATATCTTCTGGATCCACTTGCTGTTCAACGCACGGCTCACTTAGCAAGACTAACCATCTGGGTCCTGACCCCGGTATTGGTGCTGGCCATCATTCTGGGGAGTCTCTTTATTTTTCGTGATATCGGACGGGAAATGAGACTCGCTCGTCAAAAAACCGATTTCGTCAGTCATGTCAGTCATGAATTGAAAACCCCTCTGACTTCCATCCGCATGTTTTCCGAGATGCTGGGGCAGGCAGGCCAGTTGGATCCTTCGCGACGCACAGGCTACGCCGCCGTGATCTCACGGGAGGCTTCACGTCTCGGTCGGTTGATTGAAAACCTGTTAAGTTTTGCCAGGATGGAGCGTGGTGAGGCGCGCTACCAAAGGGAAATTTTCGACATGGGCCGGTTGGTTTCCCAGACCATAGAAACGTGCCGGTTTCGCGCGGAAGCGGCCGGCTTGAAGGTTTCCTGCAGAGTGCATTCTTTGGACCATCCTTGCGTGGAGGCAGATCCCGATGCTATCTCCCGGATTCTGGATAATCTGGTCTCCAATGCTGAAAAGTATGCTCCTGAAGGCGGCGAACTGGAGGTGGAGGTTTCCCAAGGTAAGGCCTCTTGCACCATT
>JADZAX010000180.1 GCA_020852405.1 Verrucomicrobiales bacterium | reverse complement strand
CTCGAAATGCTGCAGGTGGCCCGGCTTGCTCCAAAACTGCTGGGACCGGAGGCCTCCCGGCTCGTCGCGGATTACGTGCGATCACAGCAGGCTCCGTCAGGCGGTTTCCGCGACCGTGATGGCGAACCGGATCTGTATTACACGAGCTTCGCCCTCGATGCCTTGACCGCGCTGCAGGAACCCCTGCCGGAGGAGCTTCTGCTCCGCTATCTCGAAACCTGTGAGGACCGGATGGAAGAGTGGGATTTTGTCCATCTCTGTTGTCTGGCTCGCTGCGGGGCCGCCCTGAGGCGGAGTTCCCCGTTGCAGGAAGCGCTTCTTTCCCGGATAGAGAGTTTCCGCTCCGCCGATGGAGGCTACAACCAGATCGATGATGCGGACACTGGATCCACCTACGCCGCCTTTTTGGCCCGCGGGGCTTACTCGGACCTGGGGGTGCCGTTGCCGGAGCCGGATCGGGTCGCTTCCAGTGTGCGGTCACTCGCCGCTCCCGATGGCAGTGGGGCTTGGGCGAACGACACGGTGTTTCCGGTGCCGAATGTGCCCGCCACTGCCGCGGCCGTCTCCCTTGCGCGGCACCTCCGCATGGCGGTGCCAGCCGCTACCGGGGATTGGCTGCTCGGATGTTTCCATCTGGAAGGGGGCGGCTTCCTGCCTTTTCCTGGAGCCCCGATGCCGGACCTCTTGTCCACGGCGGTCGCTTTGCATGCCCTCGACGGACTTCAGGTGGATTTCTCGCCGCTGCGCGAAGGTCTTTTGGATTACATCGATGGACTGTGGACCGCCGATGGCGGCTTCCATGGGAGTTGGGGCGATGATGATCTCGACATCGAATACACCTACTACGGACTGCTGGCACTCGGACATTTGGCCATCTGAAGCTGCCGCGCCCCGGAATACGAAACGACCCGGGAGGTGATCCCGGGCCGTCCGTGTTTGAATGTGTCAGAAATGGCCGATTGTTCAGTGGCAGTGGTCCTGCAAGCGCCTTTGAATCAGTGTTCCAATGGCATTGATGATCAGATCGCGAGACGACAAGTTCTGCCCTTGGCAGGATTCCTGGACCGGTGCATGCTCGCAGGGCGGCCTCGGGGCGGCTTCGTGGCAGGAATTCTGACGGTCATTGTATCCTTGATCGTTGTAGGGAGCACGACCGTCTTCGTAGCGAGGCTGGAACTCATCGTTCCGGTATTCGCGGGAGGTAGCCGATTCGACACGACGTTCGTCGTAGCGTGGCTGGTAGGCTTCCGCCTGGCGGTCATCGTATTCGCGGTAGGGAGCGGATTCGCCACGTCGGTAGTCCTCCCGACTTTCGTCGCGATGCTCTGCGTGACTGTGTTCCTGTTCCTCGACGTGCCCTGCCCGGGGACAGTTGTGGCCTGCGACCTTCCATTGATACATGGTATGGCCATGCTTGTCTTTGCCGGAGGATTTTCGGTAGCTGTAAATGTTGGCACCACAGGCGTCGCAGCGGTGGTCGAAGCGGCGTTCCGGGGAGTCCTTGGCCGAAGCCGCCGTTGGCGCGGCAAACAGCACCAGAGAGGCGACCGCAGCGACTGCGACGATGGCGGATAAAGCGCGACGCAGACTTTTCATGAGGGGAGTTGGGGGGGTTTGGGCTTGTGAACCCACGGAATGTGGGATTCAATCTGTTCGACTGATCCGCCGGGCAACAAATTCAATCTTCCCCGGACTCCCCTCCTTCTTCCTTCATCTTCCATGAGCCAGCCCCAGGAAACTCTTGCCGCCGTCCTTTATGAAGCCCGCACCCCGCTCCGGGTGGAGACGGTTCAGGTGCTTCCTCCGGGCCTGGGGGAAATTCAGGTCCAGATCAAAGCGGCCGGCGTCTGCCACAGTGATCTCCATGTGATGAAAGGCGATCAACCGCTCGGCATGCCCATTATTCTGGGGCATGAAGGGGCCGGTGTCGTCGTGGCCATCGGAGCAGGGGTGACTTCGGTGGAGGTGGGGGACCATGTCATCCCGATCTGGCGCATGTCCTGCGGATCCTGCGAATACTGCCTCGGCGGGCGCCCCGCTCTCTGCGAAGTCGGCACCCGGATGCGCTTCACCGGTCGCATGCCCGATGGGAAAACCCGCTTCCAAACGGGGGAAGGCCGCGAGATCCTGCATTACGCGGGGGTCTCAACATTCTCCAAACTCACCACGATGCCGGAAGGCGCCGCCGTCAAAATTGACCCTGGATTTCCACTGGAAAAAGCTGCTCTGATCGGCTGTGGAGTCATCACCGGAGTGGGGGCCGTTTTTGCCTCCGCCGGGGTCGGTCTGGGAGACACCGTGGCGGTTTTTGGCTGCGGTGGCATCGGGCTGAACATCGTCCAAGGGGCCGCCATGGCCGGAGCCCGGCAAATCATTGCGGTGGACACGGTTCCCATGAAACTGGACATCGCCCGCGTCATGGGGGCCACCCACACGCTTCATGCCGATGGCACGACGGATACCGTTGCCGCGGTCCGGGAAATGACGGGTGGACTGGGGGTTGATTTCGGCTTTGAGGCCGTCGGCTTGGTGGAGACCATTGAGCAGGCATACGATGCCACCAGAAAAGGAGGCACCACCGTTGTGGTGGGAATCACTCCACCGGAGACCAAGGCCCGGATCAATGTGAATGCCCTGTTGTATGCGGAAAAGACACTCAAAGGTTCGCTCTATGGTTCCCTCCGGCCACGGATTGATCTGCCCCGGCTCATTGCGATGCACGAGGCCGGGAGGCTGCAACTGGACGCGCTGCTGACGCACCGCTGGCCGCTCGAAGAAATCAACGAGGCCTATGTCGCCTTGGAGCTGGGGGAAGTGGCCCGGGGGTTGATCATTAATGAGTGATAGATTCCCAATCCTGTTATGAAAGTTCCCTGCGATCCTCGTGTGGTTGTCCTGGTTTTGCTTTTGACAGGATGCTGGAGCCGCCCGGTCCGGGCACAGTCTCCCCGGGAGACGCCCACCGTGGCCTTGGCACGAAAGGCGGGACCGGCGGTGGTCGCGGTTTTTTCCGAAGGGGAGGGGAAGTTCCATTCCGGCAGTGGCACCTTGATCCATCCGGATGGCTACATTCTGACCAATGACCATGTGGTTCAGAACCGGCCCGGTCAGGTGTTGCTGCAGGACGGCAGCATCAGACCCTACCGGCTCATCGGCCGGGTTCCGGAAAAGGATCTGGCGGTGATCCTGATCCCGTCCCCACAGCCGTTTCCGGTCCTGCCGTTGGGTCGCAGCGCGGATCTTCTGGCAGGGGAGCCGGTCCTGGTTGCGGGTAACCCCGGAGGGCGGGGCATCGTCTTTTCCAGCGGCATTGTCAGTTCCCCAAGCATGCTCATGAACGCTCCCAATGCGCTCGTGATGGCCCATTTTGCGAACGATGCGCGGGACCGTTTTATTCAGTTTGATGCGGCTTCGAATCCGGGCAACTCTGGTGGTCCGCTCATCAATGCGGAAGGCCGGCTTATTGGAGTGGTCAGCGCGGCCAATCCGGGAGAGCAAAACATTGGGTTCGCCATTCCGGCAGACCGGGTGCGGTCGGAGTTTCTTCGGCTGGTGTCACCTGAGGAGCGCTGGAATTTTTGGTTCGGAATCGGGATCGATCCATTGGCGATGCGGGCCGAGGTGATTTCGGTGGCGAAGGATTCGCCGGCAGAATCTGCCGGACTGATGCCGGGAGATGTGCTTCTCCAGGCCGGTGCCAAGCCTCTGGACAGTGGTTTGGATTGGATCCTGTCGCTGGTCAATGGGCGTTCCGGGGTGCCGCTGACGATGCGATGGGAACGCAAGGGCGCCTTCCATCAGGCGGATCTCGTGGCCCTGCCTTATCCGGTTCTCGCGGCGGCCGCTCGCGAGGGTCTGAAACCGGGAGCCCGGTTCAAGGCTTATGAACTAAAGAAACCGGACCGGCTGCCGGACTTTGGGATGCTCAAACCGGTCCGCGAGGGCATTGCCAAATCGCTCGACCCGCGGGTTTTGGAGCCCAAGTTGCCGGCCTTCGGATTGGTCATCGAGGGGTTGCTGGACTTGCCGGAAGGAGGACTGGTGCGGCTTCTGTTGGAGTCGGATGATGGCAGCCGGTTGTATTGGCATGGTCAGCCTGTGATTGACAACGATGGACCGCATCCACCGCAGACCGTAGGACGTCTTCTCCGCGTTGCTGCGGGACCGCATCCGGTGCGCATCGAGTTTTTTGAGGCTTCGGGTGGATCCCAACTCAACCTCTGGTTGGAAAAGGAGGATGGAACCAGGACCGAATTGACTGCGGAGCGGTGGTTTCACACCGAATAGCTTCGCGGTGCGACCTCTCAACGGACCTTGGCTTTTTCCAGGAGGCGGTCGAACCATCTCCTGCCGGCACTGGTCAGGACTTCGCCAAGGGAACGCAGATCGCCACGGGCAACGGCCACGCGGCCGACTTCTCCATCGGCCAGGAGACGGCTCGTTTCCGCATCGAGTTTGGCCCGCATTTCAAAGTGTGGCTTCACCAATTCGTAATCGGCCAGGGTTCCGTCATTCGCCCGGCTTCGGTCACCCGCTCCGGGACGCGCTTTCCGCACCGCGAGAGGTCCCCCAAAGGGAGCGATGAGTCCGAAATTCAAGGGCTCCAGAGAAGCCCGGGGCGTGACCTGGCTGATGGTTGCGGGATGCACTCCACTGCGGCCGCGGGCGGCAAACACGGCCGGGCGTTTTTCGACCTGGGCTTTTTGAAAAACTTCCATTTCCGCCTGGGGGGCGAGAATGACAAGTTCCTTTTCTGCAGGATTCCCCACCAGCATCACCAGATGGCCGGGTTCGATCCAGGTGCCGGCAAGGGATTCCAGATCCCGGCCGATCACAATGCCGTCCCGTGGGGCTTTCAGGTTCAGGGTTGAGGTGTAGGTTTGGAGTTCGGCGTATTTGGCTTCCAGTGCTTTCAGGTTCTGCGCTTCCGCCTGGCAGGCGGCGATGTCATCACTGGCTTGGAACTGGTCTTTCCGCAGCCGGCTCAAGGCCACGTCAATTTCCGCCCGCCGCAGTTTGCTGGTTTGTTCGACATTCTTCAGCACCGCCAAGGTTTCGCCTGCCCGCACCGGCTGTCCTGGTATGACCGTCATTTGGTCGAGAAAACCCGGACAATCGGCCCGCACTTCCCCCCCGCTTGCGGACTGGACCACTGCGGGAGCGGACACGCGAGGGTGCCAGCGGACGAGGACAAGGAGGGAGACCACCAACAGGCTGAGCAGGGCCAGCCGGGCACCCAGTGCCCAAGGTGAGGCTCCCTGCGAACGGGCTTTTGTGAGAAGCCGGACAAAGCCCCCGATGCCGCGGACCAGGATAGCGCTCCCGGCAACCAGTGCGAGCACCAATCCGGCACCATGGAACAATTGGGCGGCCCCCACCAGCAGTCCGATCATTACCAGGAACCGCCACAGCGCGGATGCGAATCCATAGATGGCGATGAGCCATCCGCGGTCGCCGGCCCAAAGTGGAGAGGCGGTCTTGCGGAAGCCGAGCAGCCAGCGCCGCGTCAGCCACGAGGTCATTTGCTGGCTCCGGGTGGTCAGGTTCGTCAGTCCGAAAAGGTCGGAAAAGATATAGTAGCCATCAAACCGCATCAGTGGGTTGGCGTTGAACATCAGAGTGGTCATGCCGGAAACCACCACCGTC
This sequence comes from Verrucomicrobiales bacterium, assembly GCA_020852405.1. GTDB lineage: Bacteria > Verrucomicrobiota > Verrucomicrobiia > Verrucomicrobiales > DEV007 > JACKQE01. The sequence continues at coordinate 9,485 of JADZAX010000180.1, read as the reverse complement.
TGGTGCAGCGCCGAACTGGTCAGGGTGCCGGGCTCGACCCGGGCCCACCAGATGGCCGCGATGGCTGCGAGCATGAGTTCACCGTACATCCCAGCGGCGGCAACATGCATGCGCTGCCAGCGCGAAGGAAATCGCAGGCTGGAGGTGGCGTTGACATACCCTAGTGGAGTGATGAGGAGCAACAGGTTCATCCCTGCTTCGGGCACTTCTCCGCCATAGCGCCGACAGACAAGGCCGTGCCAGCACTCGTGCCAGACTTTGAGACCGATCCAAAGCAGTGTCAAAAGGCCCAGATTGCCCACCTGGAAAACGCCGGAAGTCTCGGAGGAGAAGCGGGCAAACTGGTGGGACACGGCGACCCCGGCGGCAGCCAGGAGCATCATCCACAGCAGGAAGACCCACGGACCGGCCAGCCATCCGAACCAGCGCGCGAGCCAACTGAAAAAGCGGTCGGGATTTCCCAATGGGATCCTCAGGGAAAGGACGTTTCCGGTCTTGCCAAGGAGTTGTTGGGATTCCTGTTTTTCTGAGATGTCGTCGGCCACGCGCGCGACATGTTCGCTGTCGCGCGAGGCGATCAGACCGGCATCGGCAAAAGACCGGAAGAGGGACACTGCTTCGGACTCATCCAGCGGCGGGATGGCATCGGCGCCGCCGGATCGGGCGGCCAACTGGGCCACGATCTGCCCAATCCGTTTGGTGCCATCGAGGGCCCGGACAAATTGGTATTCACGCTCCCCGAGTCGAAAAAAGCGGCCTTGCACGGGATCCTCCAGCAGGTAGCCCGGTTGGCCGCTGAATTCCTGAAAGCGGAGCCGGAGATCATTTCTCAGCCGTGGACATGCCGACTCCATTTCCCGCACCGCATGGTCGGGCTGCTGATGATGCGGCAGGAGGGAGGCCATGGCTTACCAAAAAAGGAAGCGAAGCGCATTCCAGGCGTCGCGGAGCCAGCCCCAGATGAAGGGGCGTCGTGGCCCCTCAATGCGTCCTTTGCCTTTCAGCCCGGGGCGGAGACGTCCTTCCGGGTTGGTCAATTCCATTTCACAGATGAAAACATTTTCTCCCTCCCTGGGTTCGGAGCGGGGGGCGGTGCGGAGCAGGGTGCCGTCGAACGTCTCCCCGGGAAAGCTCTCCAGGGTGAAATGGACCGGAGCACCGTTCCTCAGCATGGCGATGTCGGTCTCCCTCACGGCCAATTCCACGACCAGGCGGTCGAGCGGTCCGACTTCGAACAGCGAATCCCCCACCCGAAGGGGAGCCCCTTCGGAGCGCTCCAAGTCCCCTTGAAGGACAATGCCGTCGAGGGGCGCTTTGATCAGCAGGTTTTCGGCCCGGTATTCGAGGACGGCGATTTCCTGTTCCAGACTGTTGGCCTCCAGTTCCGACATTCTCGCCTCGGCAACTTTGCCCGCCGCGAGGGCTTGATCGGCCCCGGCCTGGGCCCTGGCTTTCCGGGCCGCGCTGTCGGCAAGTTGCCAGCGGATTTCCCTGCCTTCCATTTCCGCGAGGACTTGTCCTGCGGTCACTTTTTCTCCAGCCCGGACCTTGGAGAGTTGCAGGATCCCGTCGAAGGGAGCGGCCACCACGCGCCGGGTCACCGGTTGGAGTTCGCAGGCTGCCCGGATCGGATAGGGGACAGGAAAAGCCAGGATCCCGGACAGCGCCACCGCGGCCACAAGGAAGAGACGCTGCTGGTTGGCTGAAGCCCGGTTCCAGACTCGGCGCAGCGACCCGATCAATGGCCCGGGTTTGGCTTTGCGGAGCAGGTGGATCAGAGGGGCGATCTCCGTGCTGGCCGCACGGATCAGGATTTCTCGCTCGGCGGGATCATCTGGGGCATGCTGCCAGAGGAAAATCCAACCACCTCGGAGAACTCCGTTGTTGTCCTCCAAGGGGGCCGCAATGCCGAGAGCGGGATCGAACCATTCGCGCACTTCCTGGACACTGCCATCCTCGATCGCACCCTGGCCTTGGAGTCGCCGGAAAGTCCGCATTTGTTTCCGGCGCATCGCTTCGCCCATGCAGGCTTCGAGTGCGGATCGTCCGGCTGTCTGTTCGGCCGAGGTTTGGGCCAGACCGGAGACCGCCACCAGCCGGTCCCGTCCCCAACGCCGGACCGCCAGCGCCACCAAATCGCATCCTATGATGTCCCGCAGGTGGTTGGCCAGATGACGGGAGCATTCGGGAAAGTCCGTCCCGGAGTCGGCGGCACCGAACAGCTCGATAAAGGCGGCCACTTCCTGGAATCTTCCACGGTCCTGTTCGGCTTCGCCCCGCACCGTGACCAACACCGCCAACTGTGCCACACACTGCAGGGCGATCTTCGGGGATGCCTGCTTTTTCTGGAACATGGCGACGCGGCAGACCGCTCCCAAGACACGACCACGGTCAAGCACCGGACAGGCCTCGGCGCGGGCTTTTTGACCTAGCATGGGCACGTCCGCCATGGCGAAATCACTTTTCTGGCAAGCCAGTAGGCCTGCTTGGAGGGCCGCCTTGTATAGGCCGGAAAGCACTTCGCTTCCGATGCTCTTGCCGTCCTCCTCGGGGGTGGAGCGGTGCTCGATGGTGAGCTTGCCTTCAGTTTCAGGCGAAACCGGGGCTTCGAAACGGAGATAGAACCATCCGAGTCCGCCGGTCTGTCCCCGCAACGTTCGCAGGGCTGCCGGGAGCATTTTCGTGGACGGAAGGGCAGCCAGGTTCGCCAGCAGCTGGGGCGGTAGTGGCTGCGAGAGCTTGTCCTCCGGAACAGGAATGGGAGCGATCCTCCCGGTTCCTTCCACAGATCCCAGCGGAGCGAGATTGGAAAGGTTTTCCGGAGCGGACGTGGGAGGTGGCACCATGGTTGCAAAAAGATTGCCAAAGTACTATAATCATGGTTACCATATAGTTTGCAAGTTTTAAATACCCCGACCATGGCTGATGCTGGCACCATGAGCGGTCCCCCGTTTGCGTGAGAGCGAAACTGGTTGCCGCGGAGCTTGGATCACAGGAAAATGGGGAATTCCATGAGTTTGCCTTCCTCCGCGCCAACAGGGGTGTCCCGTTCCCGTTTTCCTCTGTTGCCGATGACTTTTCTGGTCTCGACGGCCTTGGTTGGAAGTTTGGTGTTCTGGATCATCCGGGCGGAAGCGGTACCACCCCGCATCGATTACGCGACCGAGATCGAGCCTCTGCTCACGAACTACTGCTTCGACTGTCATGGCGATGGCGCCAAGAAAGGGAAAATCGAGCTGGATGCCCATGCCACGCCTGAAGAGCGGAACCAGGATCTTGGTCTCTGGGATTTGGTTTACAAGAATCTCGAGGTCACCACCATGCCGCCTGCCGGGAAACCTCAGCCATCTCCGGCTGAACGGGAGAAATTGCTGCGGTGGATCGAAAGCTCGGTCTTTCATCTCGATCCGGAGAATCCCGATCCCGGGCGCGTCACCCTGCGCCGGCTGAATCGCGATGAATACAACCGGACGATCCGGGATCTCTTCGGGATCGAAGGACTGCGTCCAGCAGACCGATTTCCCTCGGACGACACGGGGTATGGCTTTGATACGATCGGGGAGGTGCTGCGGATCTCGCCCGGACTGCTGGAAAAATATGTGGATGCCAGTGAACGGGTCATGGACCGGATCATCATCACGGAACCTCCCCAGCCCATCTCCACCGACGTCCCGGAATCGGAATTTCGTGCCCGCCGCGGCTCCGGCAAGAGCGGCTCGGGCTCACTCGCCAGCAATGGCACCATCAGTGCGCGTTTCCAGGCGGGGGAGGCGGGTGCCTACCAGATTGAAGTGATGGCATCGGGGAGCCCTGCCGGAGGGGAGTGGCCGCTCATGGAAGTGGAGTTCGACGGCGGTGGTCCCAAGGCCGGCGTCCGCGTCGAGGGAGGGCCCGATTCGACCAAGGGCTATCAGTGGAAGCTGGACCTGAAAAAAGGCGAAAGCCGTTCGGTTGCTATCTCGTTCAACAATGATTTCTATGATCCAAATGCGGCGGATCCCGGGCAGCGTGACCGCAATCTTTATGTCAGGGGATTGAAAGTGCTGGGTCCAATGGAGGCTCCAGTGCCCCCGCCGACCGCCGCCCATCTAAAACTCCTGTCCCTGGCCGGGGCGGCCCAAGGGGACGACGCCCGCCTACGGGCTATCCTGGAGGCCTTTTTGCCCCGCGTTTATCGGCGCTCCCTCCGCAAAGGGGAACTCGACCGCCACCTGGCCCTGGCGGCACGAGTTCGTCAAGCGGGAGGGGATTTCGAACGCAGTCTGAAAGGCACCCTGCAGGCTGCTTTGGTCAGTCCGCATTTTCTCTACCGCTCCGAGTCCCAGCCTGAGCCGGGAAATCCACAAAGCATCCACCGGCTCGATGCCCACGCTCTGGCATCGCGGCTCTCCTATTTCCTTTGGAGCAGTCTGCCTGACGACGAATTGTTCCGTCTGGCCGATTCCGGACGTCTGACGCAGGAGTTGGACAACCAGATCGCCCGGATGCTCCGGGATCCCAAAGCCGAGGCTCTGACGACGAACTTCGCCGGGCAGTGGCTCCAATTGCGCAATCTGGATCAGGCTTCGCCGGACAGGAAAACCTACCCCTCATGGGACGACAGTCTCCGGCTCGCGATGAAGGGGGAAACCGAGCGCTTTTTCGATGACATCGTCCGGCAGGATCGCAGTATTCTGGAATTTCTCGACAGTGACCACACCTTCGTCAATGAACGCCTCGCGCGGCATTATGGCAGTCCCGGCATCCAGGGGGAACAGTTCCAACGGATTGTCCTGACCGGTCCTCTCCGGCAACAGCGGGGGGGGCTCATCAGCCAGGCCAGCATCCTGACTCTGACGTCGAATCCCACCCGAACTTCGGCGGTGAACCGTGGCAACTGGGTCCTGGAGAATTTCCTCGCTGCGCCTCCCCCTCCGCCACCCGCCAACATTGAGATCCCGCCACTGGAAGCCTCGGGGAAAGGCGAAAATCACACGAAGACCCTGCGCCAGCAGCTGGAAATGCACCGCGCCAAGCCACTCTGTGCGTCGTGTCATGATCGAATGGATCCCATCGGGTTCGGATTGGAGAATTTTGATGGAATCGGGACTTGGCGTGACGAGGAACAAGGGCAAAAAATCAATGCCGCCGGGGAACTTTATACCGGTGAAAAATTTTCCGGACCCGCTGAACTGCGGAACCTGCTCACCGGATCGAAGCGTGACGCGTTCGTGCGATCGTTGACTGAGGCCCTTCTGACCTATTCGCTGGGACGCGGTCTGGAATACTACGACAAGCCCGCCGTCAATGGCATTGCCAAAGCGACCGAGGCGGGGGGGTACCGCTTCCACAGTCTGGTCAAGGCGGTGGTCCAATCCGTGCCGTTCCAATACCGGCGCGGTGATGCCCCTCCCCGTGAGAAGGCGCCCTGAGCCTTTCTGACATAGCCTCTCAACCGGTCTCAGGAGCCACGATGCCGTGGATCAGGGAAGGATTCCCCGGATGCAGGTTGGGGCCGCAATGCATCCGCATCAGGCTTCGCTGGGCGGTCAGTCCCCAGTCACTGGCGAGTTGGGCGGTTTCCGCATTCCTGTCGGGAATGTCCCAGAAGACGGCCTCTCCATTGGCCCGGATCATCAGCGATCTCGCGAGAGTGGTGGCCGTGTCCTGATCGGAGGCCACCACCGGACCGAGGTAGTGTGCCCGGGATCCCGGACGGATCATGCCATAGCCGGAGAGCGTGCCGTCCCTCCGCGACCTGACGAGCACCTGACTCCCGTGTTGGACCAATGCCTGCAGAACGTGAGCGCGGTCGACTCCAAAAGCTGGACGATCGAGGTCAAGCAGTGCGGGCCAGTCCTCCGGGCGCAGTTGGCGGACATCTCCGCCATCCTCGCCGGTATCCTCAACCATGGGGGCGCTGTCAGTGGCCCAGCGGGTCAGAGGCCACTCGTCCTGGAATCCCAAGGCGGCATAAAGGGGGCGGCCCATCGGGGTGGCATCCAGTTTGATGCAGGAGATTCCCTGGCTTCGCAAATGTTCGAGGCAATGCCCCAACAAGGCCTTGCCCAATCCCCGGCGACGATGGTCGGGATCCACCAGCACCATGCCGATCCAGGCCAAATCTTGGCCATAGCTGAGGGTGGTGGCCGTTCCCACCACGCCGCTTGCGGCTTCCATGACGAAACATCCTTCGGGAGCTCCCGACAAAAAGCGTTCCCAGTCTGCGGAGGTCTGATTCCATCCTGCTTGAGCCCTGAGCCGGTCGGCGACCGGAAGGTCCGCCCGGGTCATCAGGCGCAGGATGGGAAGATCGACGTCGGAGGGCACGGGGTATGATGCCGGAGAATGCCCGCGAATGCAATCCGGGATGGAAAGACCCGGGACGTGATGAAGTCCTTCGTGAAAGGATTGACGACGCTTGCTTGATTGGGCAGAATCTGGGCCAATCATGGACATCTGTCCCACCTCGTGCCTGCCCGCCTCTGATCCACACCCAAAAGAGGGGAGAACCCTGGGCTCTGAGTTTTTGGCATTCACGCGAGTCACCCTTGAAGTCTTCCCCATGAAAACCACTTGTCTGACAATCATCCTCGCCTGCGGAGTGTTTCTGTTCGCGCCGCGCCCCCTCCTGGCCGCCGATTCTCCCCCGGTTGCGAAGTTGCCGAAAAACGGAGTTTTTGGGGTGGTGAGCACCGGAGCGCCTGAGGCTTGGATGCTTGACCTCGCCGGCACGGGCAATGTGGTGGTCCATTGCCTCGTCCCGGATGAGGAGGCCGTCCAGCGGATTGGCAAGGCGGCGGACAAGGCCGGCGCGGGCGGTAAATTGATCGTGGAATCCATCCCGGTGCAGCCGCCTCCCTACCGGGAGAATCTGTTGAACTGTTTGCTGATCGAGCGGACGGAAGGCATCGACCTCGGGGCTGCCCTGAAATGCGTGGCCCCCGGAGGAATGCTTTGCTTGTTGGAGGGCAAGGAATGGAAGGTAACCGGGAAGGAGCGGCCGGATGGCATGGATGAGTGGACGCACGTCTATCGCGATGCGGGGGGCAATTCCGGAGTTTCGACGGACCGGTTGGTCGGATTTCCTCTGGGATTGCGCTGGAATGACGATCTTCCTTTCAATCTGCGGACGAATCAGGAAAATTCGAACGCCTGGACCAACACCCGGGCCATCGCGGTGGTGGACGGTCGGATTTACTATGTCACCAACTGTGCCCGGGAAAACCTGAAGCGCAGCGCCGAGGAGATGGCCGCCACCACAGAGACCCAGGACATGTATCTCATCGCCCGGGATGCCTGGAACGGGACCCAGCTCTGGAGGAAAAAGTTGGGGCCGATCTTTTACGGCGGTTTGTTCTACACGGCCCGTGCGCCTCTCGTGGCCATGAAGGACAAGGTTTACGCGGTCAACAAGGAGCGGCAGCTTCTTGAATTGGATGGAGCGACCGGAGAAATAGTGCGGACCTTCCTTCCCAAGCACATGACCGCCCATCTCCTGCTTGCCGACGGAGTGCTGGTCGCGGCGTCCTGGAAAGACGGTGACCGCGTCGGTGCTCCGACGGGGATTGACCGCCGGCCACTGGACATGGCGGTCGTCGAAGGTTCGGTCGAAGCGTTCGATCTGCAAAGAGGAACCAAACTCTGGGAAACCGGCCGGTTGGTGACGTCCCTCAGGGAAGCGGATGGTCGGGTCTATCTGGTCGAGCGAAACGGCGCGGACGATTACGAGTTGGCCAAGACCATGAAAGCGAAACGCCGCGGGGAGGAAACCGCGAAGGCTGATCCGCGCGGAGTCCAGCGGGTCGTGGCGCTCGATTTGCACACCGGCGCCCCTCTTTGGGATCTCGGCGCCGACAAGCTGGGGGCTTCACCGACGGATCACCTGGCGGTCGGTGTGGCCGGACTGGGTGGGCTTGCGGTGAGCGTGAACACCTACGCCATCACCAGTGACGGGGACGGCAGCGGCCGCGAGGCCATCTGGCTGGATGGCGCGGGCGGGTCCATTTTGGTTCGGAAACCGAACGCGGGCTTCCCGGTGTTGTTTGAAAATCATATCCACCTCGGCGGTGTGGCCTACGATCCCCGGACCGGCGAAGCGTCCAAGGTCCCGGGGGTCAATGTCGGGACCACCGTTTGCACGCCGCAGGTCTACGTCAATGGCATCACCACGAACAACCGTTCTTCGACCTACCGGGTCGATGGGAAAACCCGTGTTTTCGGCGCCGCCAGGGGATCCTGCATGTTTGCCGCGATCCCGGCCAACGGGGCCTTCTACACTGCCCAAACCTATTGTGCCTGCGCTCCGGGAACGGCCCCGGGTTTCATCTCCTTCGGCCCCGTCGGGACGGAGCCAACCCGCGAGGAACTCCGCGCCGGTGCCAGTTTGACCAAAGGCCCCGCCTATGGACGGCAGACCGGTTCCGGCTCGGAAGGCTGGTCCAGCTTCATGGGAAATGCTGCCCGCAGCAACGCCAACCCGGCCGCTCCGGTCCCGGCGGGCGAAGTGCAGCTTGAGTGGCAGACCCGGATTGCCAAGCCAATGACCGGAGGCAACATTGAAGGAAGTTGGCAGGATTCGCTGGCCGGGTTGACCACCGCTCCAGTGGCCTCCGGGGGACATGTCTTTGCCGCGGATTTGCACCGCCGCAAAATGGTCATGCTTGGAGCCTCCGATGGCAAAGTCATCTGGGAACGGTATCTCGGCGGACGCGTCACCACGCCTCCCACCATTTATGGGGACCTGTGTCTTTATGGAGCCGGCGACGGCTATGTCTACGCACTCGACAAGACGGATGGTTCGCTGGCTTGGAAGCTGCGCATGGCTTCGGAGGATCGCCGCATGGTATCCTATGCCCAGTTGGAATCCCCCTGGTGTGCTTTTTCCAGTGTGCTGGTCGATGACAAGGGGGTGGCTTATGCCTCCGCCGGACGTTCCACGGCCGCCGAGAGCGGGATCGTGATCCGGGCTTTCCAGGCGTTGACCGGTGAGGTGCTTTGGTCTCAGGTGATCGCTTATCCGGCTGGGCCAAAGTCCGACCATACCAATGACGTGATGTATCTGGCCGGTGAGCAACTGCATTTGATGAAAACGGTCCTGGATCCGAAGACGGGCGAGGTGATTCCCGACGCCTGGGATGATTATGAGGCCAGCCTGAAGGAATGGAATCTGGCGCGGCAGAAGGCAGCCGAAGAAAACAAACCGGCGCCCCCCAAGCCGGAGGCTCCCGAGGGGCTGGCGATGCACAATCAGGGCATTGAGGGGTTGGCCAGCCCGAACTGGACCAAGCTCGGGGATCGTCGCCGGCGATCGACCACCTTTGAAGAACTCAGTGGCCAGGTGATGGCCTGGGATGACACCCAAATTGCCAACCAGAACCAGATGGTCAGCCGCCTGGGAGAGGAGAAGCCGGTCTTGGCAAAGGCAGGTCCCGGCGAACAGGTGACCGCGGTGGCCATGGGGAAAAATGCGGTCGTGTTCGGTGGCGGACTCTTTCCGGAAGACG
>JADZAX010000179.1 GCA_020852405.1 Verrucomicrobiales bacterium | reverse complement strand
GCACCGGCATTTCGCCAGTCTCGCCAAGGTGGATCTCGCGCTCACTTCCTACGCTCTGATCTCGCGGGACCTGGAACAGTATCTGGCTCAGAGCTTCCATCTCCTCATTCTCGACGAGGCCCAGCACATCAAGAACCCGGGGGCCTTGGTGACCCGGACGGTCGGACAACTCCGGGCCACGCACCGGCTCTGTCTCTCGGGCACACCGGTGGAGAACCACCTTGGCGAGCTGTGGAGCCTGATGCATTTTCTGATGCCCGGCATGTTGGGATCGCAGGAGGCCTTCACCGAAACCTACCGAACCCCGATCGAAAAAAACGGCAACGCGGCGAAACGGGAAGCGCTCGCGCACCGCGTCGGTCCCCTCATCCTGCGCCGCACCAAGCAGGATGTGGCCAAAGAACTGCCGCCGAAAACAGAGATCCTCCATGCCATCCAGCTCAGCGAAGCCCAAAAGGATCTCTACGAAACCGTGCGCTCCGCCATGGACAAGCAGGTGCGCCAGGCTCTCGCCATGCAGGGGGTGGAGTCGCGGATCGTGTTCCTCGACGCGCTGCTGAAGCTGCGCCAGATCTGTTGTCATCCCAGTCTGCTGGACAGACAACCCGACGGGGCGGAATCGGCTAAATTCGAGTATCTCGCCGACATGCTGGAGACGCTCGGTGAGGAAGGCCACCGCGTCCTTCTTTTCTCGCAGTTCACTTCCATGCTCAGCCTGATCGAAGACCACCTGACCCGTCAGGAGGTTCCCTATCTCAAACTGACCGGGGAAACCAAAAACCGCCAGGAACTGGTCGAACGCTGGCAGAGCGGTGAGGGTTCGGTGTTTCTGATCTCCCTGAAAGCCGGCGGCACCGGCCTGACCCTCACCGGTGCCGACACCGTGATCCATTATGATCCGTGGTGGAATCCGGCGGCGGAGAACCAGGCGACCGACCGGGCTTACCGCATCGGTCAGGACAAACCGGTCTTCGTGCACAAACTCATCTGCCAGGGCACAGTGGAAGAGCGCATCCAGCAGATGCAGGCCCGCAAGGACCACCTCGCGACAGATCTCCTCTCCGGTGCGACGCAGACGTTGAGCCTGACGCCCGCTCTCATGGAGTCGCTGCTGGCCCCGGTCGAAGGTCCGAAATGATCCGGGGCAGAGGAACTCAGGCCAGATGCCTGGCGAAGACTTTGCGCACTTCCTCCCACATCGCCGGCGTCAGCACATGCCCTGTCCCCGGCTCGATGAAATGCGTGAAATGATCCGGCACCCCGGCCTTCTGGTACGCTTCGGCAATGCGGGCAATGCCCCGCCGGGCCGAGTCGATGGGACTGCCCCCGTCGGTCTCTCCGAGATTGAGATGGAGGGCCCGGGGAGCGATCAGCGCCGCAATCTCGGGAGTGTCGCCATACTGTGACCAGCCGGGAACAAAATTGGGGAAACAATGCAGAAGATGGGACTCCTCTATCGCTTCATAGGTCGGGAGACAGCAGTTGCCGACGAGGCATTTCAGGCGCGGCTCCAGTGGCCCGACCAGCCAGGTATGGGACGAGCCCATGGAGTGACCATAGCACCCCAGACGGTCGGCCTTGACCTCGGGCCGCTCGCAGAGCAGATCCATCGCGCGCCGCATGTCGAGCACATTCCGCCAGGCCATGCTCCGGCCACGCACCACCTCACGGAGAAACTCAAATCGCTCGTGATTGCCCCCTTTGAGTTTGCCCGTGGGATCCTGCCGCTCCTCGAAACACAGGGCATCAGGACAGATGACAACATAGCCTTCCCGCGCCAGGGCCACGGCGGTGTGATGCATCGGATTACCCGCCAACCCTGCGGGTTCGCTTTTGCCGAGGTGGTATTCCCCGGCGTGCTGGTGCCATACCGCGACGGCGGGAGCCGGTGACGAGGCTGAAATGCCGTCCGGCACGAGAAGCAGCGCCGGAATACGATCGTCCGGGAGGGCCTCGTAGGAGAGTGACTCGATACGATAGCCATCCTTCTGGATGGTTTCCCTGAGGAGGGGACGGAGTGGTCCGGATTCGGGAAAAGCCCCGCCGAGGCAGGTGAGGTAGGCCTCACGGAGAGAATCGGGAGTGGCGGGCTGACCGGGCATCAGGCCATTCTGACGCGAAGTCGGCGGGGCGGCAAGCCCCGTCTCGGCGCCCAGGCCAGCCGCCAGCCCGGCAAGCGTCAATCCTGCGTGGAGCTGCTGTTCGAGAAAGGCCCGACGGGCGGGCAGAGACGGGGGATTTCCGGGAGGCATGGCCGGATTGTCCCATGGATCCCTTCTCCTTGGCAAGTCCGGCCTTGCGGAACAGAAAGGAAGGGGCATCCCGCAACAAAGGGATTGTCGCGGGAGCCGAAAGCGTCTTCAATAGAGTTCATGTCATTCCACCGGGTCACCTGTTTGATCGGCGCCGCCGCTTGGCTCGGCGTTGTTCCCGGTCCGGGGCAAGCCCAGAACGACTACAAACGCTTCTTTGACGAGCAGCGCCTACCTGCCGTGCGGGAAGTCTTCCAGGCCGGACGCTACGATCTGGCGGAGCGGGTGGCTGACTTCGCGATCCGTCGCGGGCAGCCCTCCAACGAATGGCCCGTGCTCCGCATGCAGGCCATCGCCGCCCAGGGCCGG
>JADZAX010000178.1 GCA_020852405.1 Verrucomicrobiales bacterium | reverse complement strand
TTGGCTGACCCGGACCGCCATGTGTTTCGAGGCCCGCGAAGGTCGGCTCCACGTCTTCATGCCTCCTGTGGCGGACACGGAAGACTACCTGGACCTCATCGCTGCGATTGAAGACACGGCGGCGGCTTTGCATCTTCCGGTTATTATCGAGGGCACGCCGCCTCCCTACGATGCCAGACTCCGGGTCATCAAGGTGACTCCCGACCCCGGGGTCATCGAAGTGAACCTCCAACCTGCCTACGATTGGAAGGAACTGGTCCACAACACCACCACTCTCTACGAGGAGGCCCGCCAATCTCGCCTCGGCACCGAGAAATACCTCGTCGATGGGCGGCATACCGGGACCGGAGGGGGGAACCACATCGTCATCGGAGGGGAAACGCCCGCGCATTCTCCGCTGCTGCGTCGACCGGACCTCCTGCGATCCCTGGTGGCTTTCTGGCACAATCATCCGTCCCTGAGCTACCTTTTCAGTGGTCTTTTTATCGGGCCCACAAGTCAGCATCCCCGGATCGATGAGGCGAGACTCGACAGTCTGGCGGAACTGGAACTGGCTTTCCGCCAGGTGCCCGACCACGGTCAGGTGCCCCCCTGGTTGGTCGATCGGCTTTTCCGGAATCTGCTCGCCGATTCTACCGGGAACACCCACCGGACGGAGTTCTGCATCGACAAACTGTATTCCCCCGACTCCTCCACCGGCCGACTGGGCCTGCTGGAAATGCGTGGCTTTGAAATGCCGCCCCATGCCCGCATGAGTCTGGCCCAGCACCTCCTCCTGCGCGCGGCGATTGCCCGTTTTTGGCGTCAGCCCTACAATCAGGAACTCGTCCGCTGGGGGACGGGACTGCACGACCGGTTCATGCTGCCCCATTTCGTTTGGAGCGACTTCCGTGATGTTCTCGAGGACATGCAGGAACACGGTTACCCTCTGTCGGAGGAGTGGTTCGCTCCCCATTTTGAATTCCGTTTCCCCCGCCTCGGGGATCATTCGCTGTGGAATCTCTGGCTGGAATTCCGCACCGCGTTGGAACCCTGGCATGTGTTGGGCGAGGAATCTGCGGCCGGGGCCACCTCCCGTCATGTTGACAGTTCCTTGGAACGGCTTCAGATCAAAGTGCGAGGTCTGGTTCCGGGACGCCATGTCCTGGCCTGCAACGGCAGGGCTCTTCCGCTCCATCCCACCGGCACGGTGGGAGAATTTGTCGCGGGGGTGCGCTACCGGGCCTGGCAGCCTCCGCGCTGCCTCCAGCCCACCATCGGGGTGCACAGCCCCCTGGTGTTCGACCTTCTCGACTCGTGGAGTGGCCGCAGTCTGGGAGGCTGCCAATACCATGTCTCCCACCCTGGGGGCCGGGGCTACGACACCTTTCCGGTCAATGCCTATGAGGCCGAGGCGAGAAGGTTGTCGCGGTTCTTCCCCATGGGGCACTCCCCCGGTCCGGTGAAGGTGCCGAAGGTGTCGATTGACCGGGACTTTCCCTTTACGCTTGACCTGAGAAAGGCATAGTTCCTTGATGCCGTCCGTCCCTCTGTTGGCTTTCCCGGCAATTGAGGACACAATGGGGTGCATTACCGACCCATGTCCATGCCAGCTCAGCTCCCCACCGGGTCCGCCATTCCACCTTCCCAGGCTGGAGGATTGCTTGCCGGATATGTTCCCCAATCCGGGGTCTGGGATGAGATGCTGCTGCCCGGCGGTGGCATCCGGCCCCATTGGAAAGCCTATACCCGTTTTTTGGAAAGCGTCGATGCCGAAGAGATCGGGCGGCGCCAGAGCCAGATGCAGAAGCTTCTGAGGGACCATGGCGTTACCTACAACATGTATGACGATACCCGGGGCGCCGGTCGTCCCTGGGAACTGGATCTCCTGCCTCTGTTGCTTCCCCAGTCAGAATGGCAGTCTGTTTCCGTGGGATTGGCGCAACGGGCCAGGCTCCTCAATGCCATCCTCGCGGATCTCTATGGGGCAAAGACATTGCTCAAGAGGGGACTTCTTCCACCGGCCCTGGTGCATGGGAATCCCGGATTCCTCCGCGGGGTCAGTGGGGTGGTTCCTCCTGGGGGGAAGTTTCTCGTCCGGCTTGGCGCCGATCTGGTCCGGGGGCTCGATGGACGATGGATGGTGCTGGCCGACCGCCTGCAAGCGCCATCTGGGAATGGCTACGCATTGGAGAACCGGTTGGTCCTCGCCAATGTCCATGCGGAGGAGTTCAACGCCCTCGGAGTGCGTCGGCTCTCCGACCACTATGAAGTGATCAAGCAGATGCTGCAATCCCTGGCCCCACGGGCCAGAGGAGGGGCCAGCATCGCCATGTACACTCCCGGTCCGTACAACGAGACCTATTTTGAACATGCCCTCAAGGCGCGCTACCTGGGCTATCCATTGGTCGAGGGGGCCGACCTCACAGTGAGGGATAGGCGTGTGCACATGAAGACCCTGGAAGGACTCCGCAGAGTCGATGTCCTGATCCGCCATGTCGATGATGTTTTCGCCGATCCGCTGGAACTGGAACCAAATTCATTGCTGGGGGTGGCAGGCCTTTTGGAGGCTTGGCGGTCAGGCAGTGTGGCCTTGGCCAATGGGTTGGGAACCAAGGTCGTGGAGACCCCTGCGTTGCATCCTTTTCTCCCGGGACTTTGCCGGCATCTCCTCGGTGAGGAGTTGCTTCTGCCTTCCGCACCGACCTGGTGGTGCGGTCAATCCAGAGAACGGGAGATGGTCCTCGCCTCGCCGGACCGCTGGGTGCTCAAGCCTGCTTTCGTGCGCGGTGCCCGCGATCCCATATTTCTCGCGGATCTTTCCCCTTCCGACAAAGCGTCTCTCCTTGAACGCTTGAGAAGCACCCCACATGACTGGATTGCCCAGGAAGCGCTGCCACTTTCCACGGCCCCGACCTTGGTGCGCGGCCGGCTTGAGCCCCGTGCCTTGGTCTGGCGGACCTTTACGGTCGCGGGCAACGATGGATACAACACCATGCCGGGTGGTCTGAGCCGGGTCAGCCCGGAACCTCGCCGTTGGATCGTCACCATGCGCAGCGGGGGCATCAGCAAAGATACCTGGATTATTGGCGATGGCGCGGAGACCGCCGGTCCCGGTGTGATCCAGCAGACCCCCACCGTGATCCGGCCAAGCCGTCCTCCGGGGGCTGTGCCCAGCCGGGCGGCGGACCATTTGTTTTGGTTGGGACGCTATGCCGAACGTCTCGAGACCACCGTGCGGGTGTTGCGGGCGCTGTTGCAGCGTCTCTTCAGCGAAAGAGCCGCTGAAAGCAATCCCGAGATCCGTGCCTGCCTGGATCTGCTCAAGGCGATGGGCTTTTCCAGCATCGGAGCCAACATCAGGAATGAGCTGCGTGAAATCATCCGCGATCCGAAAAAGGACGGAAGCCTGTCTGATCTGCTCGGGAGGATCCGTTTCAATGCCTCCTCCGCCCGCGATCGTCTGAGCGACGATATGTGGAGGCTCTTCAACCATCTCGACCGGGACGGAATGTTGGACAGGACTTCCGCCGGCCTTTCCGGTGCGCAGGACCTTCTGGATTCGCTGGTTCTCGATCTCACGGCATTCAGCGGCCTGCAGCAGGAAAACATGACACGTGGCCATGGCTGGAGGTTTTTGGAGATCGGGAAACGCATCGAGCGGGGATGGCAGACGTTGACGCTCCTTCAGACTGCCTCCGGATCGGAACTCGGGGAAGAGGCGGTGCTGCCGCCTTTGCTGGAAATCTGCGACAGCAGCATGACTTACCGGAGAATGCATTTCTCCCGCCCGTCCCTCCTGCCTGCCGTCGATCTGCTCCTGCTGGATGAGTCCAATCCGCGTTCGGTGGCCTTCCAGCTTCAGGCATTGGGGCGCCAAAGTGCGCGTCTTCCCAGTGATCCCACCACCGATTCCGGTGGCCGCGAGCGCCAGCAGACGGATGCCCTGCTTTCCGATCTCAGTGGCATCAATCTGGTCTCCATGGCCGCCGCCGAGAGGGATCCCCGGGTTGAGTTGCCCGCCCTGTGTCAACATTTGGCCGATTCTCTGGAAGTCCTTTCAGATCTGCTCACCGAGCACTTCTTCAGTCACGCCGTGCGCCGTGTCCGCTGACCCGAGTCATCATGCAGTACCGAATCACCCACAAGACGACCTGGACCTATGAGCGACCGGTGACCGTTTGCCACTACACCGCGCGCCTTGAGCCGAGGACGCTTCCCCAGCAAAGCTGTCCGTGGCATGAGCTGCACATCCATCCCCAGCCGACGGAAAAAGCCACCCGTTGCGATTATTTCGGAAATTCGAGTGTGTATTTCGAGATCGAAGGCTCGCACGAATCGTTGGAAATCACGGCCCAAAGTCTCGTCAGATTGCAGCAGAACGCCCCGGTCGACAGCAGGGCCACGCCTGCCTGGGAGTTGGTCCGTGATGCCTGTCTTGCCGACCAACTGACGCCCACTGCGGTGGCCGGGGAGATGTGCTTTGCTTCGCCTTTGATTCCGGTGGATTCCGTGTTTGCCGCTTATGCCAAGCCGTCCTTTCCACCGGGACGTCCGATTCTGGAGGGAGTGAAGGATTTAAACCGTCGGATCTTCAAAGACTTTGCCTTTGATCCCACCGCGACGGACTTTGCCACGCCCGTGGCCAAAGTTCTGCAGCAGCGGCGCGGCGTGTGCCAGGATTTTGCCCAGGTCATGATCGCCTGTTTCCGTTCCCTGGGTTTGCCGGCCCGCTATGTCAGCGGCTACCTTGAGACACTGCCTCCTCCGGGGCAGCCCAAATTGGTTGGAGCCGATGCCTCGCATGCCTGGGTGTCGGTGTATTGTGGTGACGAGGTGGGTTGGACCGATGCCGATCCGACCAACAACGTGCTTCCGGGGTCGCGCCACATCACCCTGGCCTGGGGACGCGATTTTGGTGATGTCAGTCCCCTGCGCGGGATCACCATCGGGGCGGGAGAACAGGTTCTCCAGGTGTCAGTGGATGTGCTACCCGTTGAGGTGTGAAGGCGTCCATGGACGGCCTTCAGTCAAACTGGATCGGCCGGGGAGGTGGCAGATTCAGTTTGGGAGCAGGGGCAAGCCGGGCCGACGGAGGGGCCGGAACACCCGGGAGCGAAGGTGGTGTGGGAAGCGCCGGAGTCCCGGCGGGGTTTTGCTGCGCGGCGGGATCAATTCTGGCCGTGGGGTCGGTAAGGGCATTGGGTTCGTTTCCGTTCAAGGCTGGATCATCAATCACCACCGGAGTCGCCATCAAAGGGGAACCTTCTGATGGGAGGCCCGTGTAGGGAACTTCAGCTTCCTCGTCGGTCAGGGGGCGGGCAACCAGAATGGCCCCTGAACCCACGGGTTCAGCGCGCAGGGTGCTTTCCGGTTTCTCTTCAGGCTCTGGTTCCGGCAGGGCAATCGGGCGCGCGGCCCGGAATCGCTGCTCAGGCAGATAACTTTTGTAGGGATCATTGCCGAGGAGCAGTTTGCCCACCGGGAACACCGGTTCCGCCGCTCCTCCGACTCGGATGGGTGCGGCGACCAGCGTAGTCGAAGGACCGGTGCTGCTGTTGAGCAGATTGGGATCGGGCCGGAGGGGTTTCGAGCCTTGGGTCAGCGTTTTCGCGCCCCCCCCACCATGGATCGGGCAGGAACGGGTCACCGGAGTGCCGGGACGCACATGTTCGACGTAGGTGGTGCGGAGAAATTTCTCACCCAATTTGGGATCCTCCACTTTCACATAGCAGGCGTCGGTGGCGAGTTCCCCGGAAACCGCGCAGATTTCGATTTCGATGGCCCCTCTTGGCGGAGTGAATGGTTGGGGCGTCATGGAGTCCGCCGCAGCGTTCATCGCCTGGGTCCAGATCGGCAAAACCGTGTCACTGCTGAAGCAGTTCTCAAATATGGTCGTCGGCGCGTCTAGTCCGGCCCACACCGCGCAAGTGACCTCGGAGGTGTATCCAATGAACCAATTGTCGGCAAATCCATAGTCGGTGCCCGATTTGCCGGCCACGGGAAAATCTTTGAGGCCGTACTTCTCATAGGCTTTTTCTCCGGTGCCGTTGTGCAGGGCGTCACTGAGGCAACTGGAAATCTGGAAGGCAGTGTATTCGTCAATGACTTTGTCCTTGGCCATGCTGGGTTCGCCTTTGTAGCGTTCGACCCCGGAGCTGTCCTCTACTCTGGAGATGATGTAGGTTTGTTTCGGATGGATGCCCTGATTGGGGAAGATGGAGTAGGCGAGGCAAAGCTCCGTCATTGAGGTCTCGCTGCGGCCGAGCAGGGAGGCGTTGTATTTCCGCAGATCACCCAGGAAACGGATTCCAGATTTCTCCGCGAGATCGATCGTTTTCTCCAGCCCTGTGGCGATTCCGAGGCGGGCGGTGGCGGCGATTTTGGATTTTGACAGTGCGTAACGTGCCGTGATGGAACCTTCATGGACGAGTCCTTCGGTGGTCTCCCCGCCCCATTCCCCGGCGATGCCTTCTTCACCCCCGATCTGGATGCGTTTGAGGTTGATGGGGCTGTCGTCCACGAGTGAGCCGGGGAAGGAACCGTTCTCGAACGCGGCGGCATACACAAAGGGCAGAAAGGCTGTGCCGGGCCTGCGGCGACTCATCATGGTGCGGTCGTACATGCTGTCGCCGAAATCCCTCCCGCCCACCAGGGCCACGACGGCACCGGTGCGGTTTTCAATCATCAGAAGAGCTCCTTGGAGGTATTTCGGAGTGGGCAGGTCCACCTCCTCCACAGCCTGACCGTTGGTTTTGGCTGTCGCCAAAACCCTCGACTTCAAAGCTTTGTAAGCAGAGAGGGTCTCGTGCTGGTAGGCTTTGTTTTTTTCCACCTCGGCAAGTTGCTTGACGAGACTCTCTTCCGCCGCCTGTTGGACACGCTGGTCGATGGTGGTGTGAATTTTGAAACCACCTTCCGAGACCTGCTCGTAGCCGATGATCTCGATGAGTTGTTGGCGGACTTTCT
>JADZAX010000177.1 GCA_020852405.1 Verrucomicrobiales bacterium | reverse complement strand
TGCCGTCCTGGCGGCTCCGGATACCCAGGTCCGGCTTTTTGGGAAACCCACCGTCAGCGGACAACGCCGCATGGCAGTGACGCTCGCCCGGGGCGAAACCATTGCCGAAGCTCGTGAGAAAGCCCACGGGGCCGCCGGAGCGCTGGAAATCCATCTCTGATTTCCCGCTGGCGGTCGAAATTTCTTGCTTCAGAATGCGGCTTTTGGCGTTAATGTCGCCGAGCCATCCAGATTTCCTCTTTGTGGTTTCGCTTTACTGACCCTTTCCATCATGTCCCAATCCCCCCTTCCTCAAGACGATGTCGCCGCCATCGATGAACTGCGCGCCGTCTATGAACGCATGTCGAAGGAATTGGCGAAAATCATCGTGGGCCAAAGCGGTGTCATCGAACAGTTGGCGATCTGTCTTTTTGCCCGCGGCCATGCCCTTCTGATGGGAGTTCCCGGTCTCGCCAAGACGCTGCTCATCAGCCGGCTCGCCGAGACGATGTCCCTTTCTTTCAGCCGCATTCAGTTCACCCCGGATCTGATGCCGATGGACATCACCGGCACCGACATCCTCCAGGAAGGGCAGGGCGGACGGCGCGAGTTCGAGTTCGTCAAAGGCCCGGTCTTCGCAAATATCGTGCTGGCTGATGAAATCAACCGCGCCCCATCCAAAACCCAGGCCGCGATGCTGGAGGCCATGCAGGAGCACAAGGTGACCATCGCGGGGAGGACCTACACCTTGGAGCCGCCGTTTTTCGTTTTGGCGACGCAGAATCCCATCGAGCAGGAAGGCACCTACCCCCTGCCCGAGGCCCAATTGGATCGGTTCATGTTCATGATCGGAGTCGACTATCCCTCCCGGGAGGAGGAAATTGCCATTGCCCGCACCACCACCGGGGCCTCGTTCCCCCGGCTCGACCACATCATCCATGCTGACAAGGTGATCGCCTTCCAGGAACTGGTCCGTCGGGTCCCCGTTCCGGAACACATCTACTCTTTCGCGGTGGATCTGGTGCGCAGAACCCGGCCGGCCGATGAGCTGACACCCGAGTGGGTCCGCCCGCTGGTAGGATGGGGAGCCGGCCCCCGAGCGGTGCAGTATCTCGTTCTTGGCGCCAAAGCCCGATGCGCTCTGCACGGACGCTACATGGTGGGCCAGGAGGACATTGTGGCCATCGCCGAACCGGTCCTGCGTCACCGGGTCATCACGACGTTCACCGCGGAGAGCGATGGCATCGACAGCCGCCAAGTGGTGGCACGCCTAGTCAAGGAACTCAACGAAGAGTGACCCCGATTTCAAACTATTTCCCATGATCGACCGCCCTATCAACATCGCTATCATCGGCCTCGGTTTCGGTGCCGAGTTCATCCCCATTTATCAACGTCATCCCTGGGCCAACATGGCCGCGATCTGTCGCCGTGGTCAAGCCGGGCTGGACGAAGTGGGTGACCAGTATGGCATTGCCAAGCGTTACCAGGACTACGACGCCCTGTTGGAGGATCCGGAGATTGATGCCGTCCACATCAACACGCCCATTCCCGACCATGCCGGTCAGGCGCTCAAAGCGCTCCGGGCCGGCAAACACGTTGCCTGCACGGTGCCCATGGCCACTTCCGTGGCCGATTGTCTCGAAATCATCCGGGTCTGCGAGGAGACAGGACTGAAATACCTGATGATGGAGACCGTGGTCTACAGCCGCGAGTTCCTCTACATGAAGGATCTGCATGATCGTGGCGAATTGGGGAGGATCCAATTTCTGCAGGCGAGTCATCAACAGGACATGGATGGATGGCCGAATTATTGGCCCGGTCTTCCGCCGATGCACTATGCGACGCACTGTGTCGGCCCCGTGCTGGGACTGCCCCGCAAGGACGCCGAATATGTCTCCTGCTTTGCCTCCGGCACGATCCGGGAGGAACTGCACGCCCACTACCATTCCCCCTTCGCGGTGGAGACCACCCACATCAAAATGCGGGACTCCGATCTCAGCGCCCGCATTTACCGCTCTCTTTTCGACACCGCCCGGCAATACCGCGAAAGCATCGATGTCTATGGTTCGAAGCGTTCCGTGGAATGGCCATTGATCGAAGGACATCCTTTGATTCTCCATACCGCCAAACGTCCCGAGCCGGAAATTCCTGAGGAAGTGAAGTGCCCCGATTTTGGTCATCTGCTTCCACCTGAGATTGCCTCGTTCACCCGGGCTGGCGTCTACAACGAGGAGGATCATCAGCACCTCAGCTTTCTCCAAGGAGCGGGCCATGGCGGATCCCACCCGCACCTCGCCCACGAATTCCTTTCCGCCCTCCGGGAAGGCCGCGATCCCTGGCCAAATGCCCGTCAGAGTGCCAACTGGACCTGCACCGGCATCCTCGCCCACGAATCCGCGCTCAAAGGCGGGGAAATCGTGCGCCTTCCGGAAGAGACGTTCTCGCGTTGACCTGAAACGGTCTTCCCGGCGATCAGCGTCGGCGCATTGACGGTTCAGCCCGCGCTCGATCCCTTTCCTCTTCTGCGGGAAGGGATCACCAAAGGACCGGCGGGGTCGCGCCGGTCTTTTTGTTTTTCTGGAGCGGCTCGGCACCGATCTGGCGACGCCACGCGTTCAGAGTGCCGAGCAGTTCTTTGACGGAGTCGGTTTCCAACTGTTCGAGATTGTTGTGTTCGCGGAGGTCTTCCTCAAGGTTGTAGAGCTCAATGGAGCCGTCCTCCAAATTCTGGATCAATTTGTGGTTCCCCAAACGGACCGCGCTGGCAGGAAATCCGCCCTGGTTGGAGTAATGGGGATAATGCCAGAAAATCGGCCCCCGTTCAAACTTGGCGAACGGATTGCGCAGCAAGGGGACGAAGCTCATGCCGTCGACGTGCTGGTCGGGACGGGCAGCTAGACCCGCCATCTCCAGCATCGTCGGGTAAAAATCCGTGCTGATGAGCGGCACATTGCACCGGGTGCCCGGACGGGTCACTCCCGGCCAACGCACCACCATGGGCTCGCGGATCCCGCCGTCGTAGATCCAGCCTTTGCCTCCCCGGAGCGGGACATTTGAGGTGGGCAAGCCCTCGGAAGTGGACAACCCTCCATTGTCCGACATGAAGACAACCACGGTATCCCCCGCGGCCCCCGACTCATCGAGTGTCTTGAGAATACGCCCAACCGCGATGTCCAGGCTTTCCACCATGGCGGCATAGACCGCATGATCCTGACGAATGCGGACCACCCGGGGATCTTTGGTCTCGGGCCAGACTTGTGCCTCATGCCCGCTTTCGAAGCGCCCATCGTCCGAGGTCAGTCCCAGCTTTTCCGCCTTTTTCCGGTATTTTTCGACAAGGGCTTCGGGCGCTTGCAGCGGGGTATTGACTCCGTAAAAGGAGTGATACAGTAGGAAGGGTTTTCCTGATTTGGCGGCCTGCCGCAAAAAGGT
>JADZAX010000176.1 GCA_020852405.1 Verrucomicrobiales bacterium | reverse complement strand
GCCCGAGCATACTATTCAATTCCCCTGAAGAAAAGACCGAAATCCCCCCTTCCCGACCAGAAACCCCAGCGGGACTCTACCTTCCGCAATACCGTCTGCCCCTGATGAGAAGCCGCCACCTGTCTGACAGCCTTTTTGCGCTCGCAAAACAATACATTCCCGGAGGAGTCAATTCACCGGTCCGGGCGTTCCGCAATGTCGGGGGGGATCCTTTTTTCGCCAGAAGGGCCAAAGGCAGCAAAGTCTGGGATGTGGATGACAACCATTACATCGATTATGTCGGTACTTGGGGGCCCGCCATTTTGGGCCACGCCCCCCAACCGGTCATCGAAGCGATCCACAACGCTGCCAAGGACGCCGTCAGTTTCGGCATCCCCAATGCCTATGAAGTGGAAATGGCGCGACTGCTCTGCGATTGGGTGCCTTCTCTGGAAAAAGTACGCATGGTCAACAGCGGGACCGAAGCCACCATGTCGGCGATTCGGCTCGCCCGCGGTTACACCGGCCGAGATCTGTTGGTGAAATTCGAAGGCTGCTATCACGGCCATGTCGACTCCCTTCTCGTTTCCTCCGGCAGCGGTGCCCTGACGCATGGGCGACCAGATAGCGCTGGAGTGCCGGAGGACTTCGCCAAGCTCACCCTGACCCTGCCATTCAATGATCCCGAGAAGTTGGAGGCGCTTTTCGCGGCCGAAGGTGACCGGATCGCGGCGGTGATCCTGGAGCCGGTGCCAGCCAATGCGGGACTCTATTTTGCCAAGGAAGGCTTTCTCCAACAACTCCGCGATCTGACCACACGCCACGGTTCCCTGCTCATTTTTGACGAGGTCATGACGGGGTTCCGGGTCGCCCGGGGAGGCGTTCAGGAACTCACCGGCATCACCCCGGACCTTACCGCTTTGGGCAAAGTCATCGGCGGCGGCTTGCCCGTGGGAGCCTTCGGCGGACGGGCCGATATCATGGATCAACTCGCTCCGGACGGACCGGTCTACCAGGCGGGCACCCTTTCCGGCAATCCCCTCGCCATGGCGGCAGGACTCGCTCAGCTGCGAGAACTCGAGAAACAAGGCGGCTGGCGGCGGCTCGAAGAACTCGGCTCCGCTCTGGAGAGGGCTCTCCGAGCAGGATTTGCCGACCTTCCCTTTCCCACGGTGATCCATCGCATCGGCTCAATGTTCTGCCTCTTTTTCCATGAGGGGCCCATCCACAATCTCGATGACGTAAAGCGATCCGACCTCGACCGGTTCCGAAAGTTTTTCTGGAACTGCCTCAACTCCGGCGTCTATTTCGCTCCTTCCCCTTACGAGACAGGCTTCATTTCCATGGCCCACAGTTTGGAAGACATCGAAACCACGGCGGCAGTGGCGATTGATGCCGCCAAGCGGACAATCTAGGTCTGCGAAATTTTCTTGAAAATTTATTGTTGACTTTAATTAGGAATAAAGTTACGATCGATTAGTTACTTCGGTAACTGTTTGTTTGTGTTTCGTGTTTCTGGCTTTACCCAGCCCCCGGGCTGGGTAAAGTTTTTTTTGGCCCTGGCGCTCCGGATAGTAGCTCGGCTCACGCCTTGCCAGCGAAGTGATCGTGAACTATTCTGCGGACTCTATGGTCCGACACAACGTTTACTTCTGGCTCGACGAATCTCTTTCCGCCGAGGACAAATCCCGCTTTGAGGCAGGTCTGCAGGCTCTCTTCACCATCGAGGTGATCCAGAACGGATCCTTTGGCAAACCCGCCGCGACTCCCGAACGCCCGGTGACCCAGAACACCTTTGATTACTCGCTGTTCCTCGAATTCGACTCGGTGGAAGACCACAACACCTATCAAGTGCATCCCGATCACGACGTTTTCGTGAATACCTTTTCACCGTGGTTCAAGACCGTGAAGGTCTATGACTCCGAGTTGTGACTCCCCTCCTCCCAGTGCCATGCCGACTCCCCCGACGATCCTTTGCAACGCCCAAGGCGAGCGCCTTGATCATGCCTTCCACAGCGCCCCGGATGGTTCCGGGAACCTTCTGGTCCTGATCGGCCATGGGGTGACGGGCAACAAAGACCGCCCTTGGGCGGTGGCCTTGGCAGAAGCCCTTGCCGCCGCTGGTTATTCCTCACTGCGATTTTCATTCTCCGGCAATGGGGATTCGGAGGGAGATTTCCGGGATTCGACCATCACGAAGGAGGTGGCTGATCTCCGGGCAATTGTGGACGCGGTTACCAAGTCAGGGTTTTCACACATCGCGTATGCCGGACACAGCATGGGCGGCGCTGTCGGGGTGCTTGCCGCCGCGGCAGATCCTCGTCTGGAGCGTCTCATCTCCCTCGCTGGAATGGTTTTCACGGCAACCTTCGCTGCGACGGAATTTGGTGAAACCACTCCTGGTAGCGGCTTCATGTGGGACAAGCCGGAATGCCCGCTTTCGGAGGCTTTTGTGAGTAACATGAATGCCATCGGAGATGTGCTTTCCCAGGCACCCGACATCCGGGTGCCCTGGCTTCTGGTTCATGGGGAGGAGGACGACGTGGTTCCGATCCAGGAAAGCCGCGATATTCTGGCTCGAGCCGGGAGCAACGCCACTTTCGTGTCCCTGCCCGGAGTGGACCATGTGTTCAGCAGTGATGCAGGGCTCGCAGCCATGATTGCAATCGTGCTGGATTGGCTCGGCAAGTGAGACCCCGCCGGTCATGGGAACCGGGCGACATGCAGGATGACCTGCAACCCGCCCCCCCCCGGACCTCCCTGCCCGGATTGCCGATCCAAGTATCCCCTTGAACAGCCTTTGCCCGTTCCGGGACGGAGGGATGGAGAATTCCTCGAAAGAGAGGTCGGCCATCCCCCTTGTTACAGGTCCCACCCACGGGACTCAACTGCCCACCAAAGGGTGGAAGTTTCCACTTGCACGCCCTCCAAAAAGCGGCACCTTTCCCTTCTGACTGATGCGACCTCCGGGCCGTTTCGCAGAAAGGTTTACTACCTGCACCCGTAGCTCAACTGGATAGAG
>JADZAX010000175.1 GCA_020852405.1 Verrucomicrobiales bacterium | reverse complement strand
GTCGTGGGCGGACCGGAAGGGGACTGCGGCCTGACCGGGCGGAAAATCATCGTCGACACCTACGGCGGGATGGGACGCCACGGCGGTGGCGCCTTCTCCGGGAAGGATCCCAGCAAGGTGGACCGCTCCGCGGCTTACATGTGCCGTTGGGTGGCGAAAAACGTCGTTGCGGCGGGCCTTGCCGACCGGTGCGAACTCCAGGTGGCTTATGCCATCGGTCACCCCGAGCCGGTCAGCGTGCATGTCGAAACCTTCGGCACCGGTCACGTTTCCGATGACAAAATCGTGCGTGCCATTCTCGACGTTTTCTCATTCAAACCGGCCGCGATCATCAGTCAGTTGAATCTGCTCCGTCCGATCTTCCGTAAGACTACCAACTACGGGCACCTCGGTCGTCAGGACGATCTCGATGCCATCACTTGGGAACGCACCGACAAGGCCGATGCCTTGCGCTCGCTTGCCGCGAGCTGAGTCCCCCATCCAATACCCAACCATCCCAATAGAAAGTCATTCCATGTCCATCTCACGCGAAGCTCCCGCCGCCAACGCGGCATTTACGGACTACAAGGTCGCTGACATTTCCCTCGCCGAATTCGGCCGCAAGGAAATCGACATCGCCGAACACGAAATGCCGGGTCTCATGGCCACCCGCGCCAAATACGGTCCGGAAAAACCGCTCCAGGGGGTCCGCATCATGGGCTCGCTTCACATGACGATCCAGACCGCGGTGCTCATCGAGACGCTGGTCGATCTTGGGGCCGAGGTGCGTTGGGTTTCCTGCAACATTTTCTCCACCCAGGACCACGCCGCCGCCGCCATTGCCGCCCGCGGGATTCCGGTCTACGCCTGGAAAGGGGAGACGTTGGAAGAGTATTGGTGGTGCACCTGGAAAGCCCTCATCAACGGGGCCGGCCTCGGTCCGCAACTCATCGTCGACGACGGTGGCGATGCCACGCTCCTGATTCACAAGGGGTATGAAATGGAAAACGGATCCGACTGGGTCAACACTCCCTCGGACAACCTTGAAGTGCGCGTCATCAAGGACCTGCTTAAGAAGGTCGGCCAGGAACAGCCCGGCATTTTTGCCTCCATCGTCAAAGATTGGAAGGGTGTCTCCGAAGAGACCACCACCGGTGTTCACCGCCTCTATCAGATGGCCAAGGCAGGCACCCTGCTGGTTCCCGCGATCAATGTGAACGACTCGGTCACCAAGTCGAAGTTCGACAATCTCTATGGTTGCCGTGAATCGCTCGTCGACGGCATCAAACGGGCCACCGACGTCATGATTTCCGGCAAGGTGGCCGTGGTTTGCGGATACGGCGATGTCGGCAAAGGCTGCGCCCAGGCGCTGCGGGGCCAGGGAGCCCAGGTCGTCGTCACCGAGATCGATCCCATCTGCGCCCTCCAGGCGGCCATGGAAGGATACCGCATTCTCACCCTTGAGGACACCCTCGGCTGGGGCGACATCTACGTCACCACGACCGGGACCAAGGACATCATCCGCTTCGACCACATGGCGAAGATGAAAGACCAGGCCATTGTCTGCAACATCGGGCACTTCGACAACGAAATCCAGGTGGACCTCCTCAGCGCGGAAGGCGTGGTGCGGACCAACATCAAGCCCCAGGTCGACAAATACACATTCCCCACCGGGAACAGCCTCTATCTCCTGGCCGAAGGCCGTCTCGTCAATCTCGGTTGCGCCACCGGTCATCCGAGCTTCGTGATGTCGAACAGCTTCACCAACCAGACCCTGGCCCAGATCGATCTTTGGAAGAACAAGGAAGTCTACCAGCCCGGTGAGGTTCGCGTGCTGCCGAAGATCCTGGACGAAGAGGTCGCTCGCTTGCATCTTGCCAAGATCGGTGCCAAGCTGACCACTCTGACGAAGGAGCAGGCCGAATACATCGGCGTGCCTGTGGAGGGTCCTTACAAGCCCGAGCAGTACCGTTATTGATTCGTCCTCCATCCCTTTAGAGGACGGGGCCGACCTGGGAAATGTTCCCGGGACGGCCTCGTTCCGTTTCCGAAAGTGTTCCCATGGTAGTTTTGCAGAATTTGGCCCGCACCATTGATGTGGGAAGCAGTTCCTATCTGCTCGACATCGGCAACACCCGGGTGGTCCTCGACGCCGGCATGCATCCCAAGCTGGAGGGGCCGGGCTCTCTGCCCGATTTCGAGGCCCTTCGGGAAGGCTCGGTCGATGCGGTCTGTGTCACTCACGCCCATCTCGATCACATCGGGGCTTTCCCGGTGCTCTGCCGTCGGCAGCGGAACGCGCAGATTTGCATGACGGAGGAGACCATGGCTCTCGGCGGCGCCATGCTGCACAATTCGGTCAACGTGATGACCTCGAAGCGGGATGAATTGAACGAGCCGTCTTACCCCCTGTTCGGCCACCGGGAACTCGATGAGATTTTCCAGAAGCTGACTCCGGCGCCGATCGGGAGGCGGTTCCGTCTCGGGGATACCGGAGAAGTGCGCTGCACGCTCCACCCGGCCGGCCACATCCTCGGGGCGGTCTCGACCGAGCTGGAGTGGGTTGGGGGCAACCTTCTCTACACCGGAGACGTTCATTTCGAGGAGCAAAGCATCGTGGGGGCGGCCCAACTGCCCTGCAAACATTTCGACACCCTAATCGTGGAAACCACGCGGGGGGATTACGAGCGGGATCCGGACTACACCCGACAGGCCGAGATGGAGCGACTCGGGACCGCGATCCGGGAAACGCTGAAAGCGGGAGGCACCGTGCTGATCCCGGTGTTTGCGATGGGCAAAACCCAGGAGTTGCTGGTCATGCTGCGCGACCTGCGTGACGCCGGGCTGATTCCCCGGGTGCCGGTGCACATTGGGGGCTTGAGCACCAAAATGACCACGATCTACGACCGGTTCGCGGATCGTTCTCACCGGCTCAACTCCGGTCTGCAACTCCTCCGGGACCTCGACTTCGTCAGCCCTGCCGCAGGACGCCGTTCTGGGGAGATCCACTTCGAGCCGGGCCGGATCTATGCCCTCTCCAGTGGCATGATGACCGAGCACACCGTCTCCTACCGGTTTGCCCGCAACATTCTCGCCGACAAGAAAAACGCTCTCCTTTTTGTGGGATACGCCGACCCGGAATCCCCTGCCGGGAAAATCCAACGCACGCCAAGGGGCGGGACGGTCGAGTTGGCCCGGGGGAATGTTCAGACTCTCCATTGCCGTGTCGAGAAGTATGATTTCAGTGGTCATGCCCCCCGGGAACACCTGCTCGAATACATCCGCGAAGTGTCCCCGAAGACTGCCTTCCTCGTCCACGGAGACCTGCCGGCCCGCCACTGGTTTGCCGGCCAACTCGCCGAAAGCCACCCGGAGATGAATGTGATCATTCCCGAGCCCGGTGAGGCGTATGTGGTGGAATAAGAAACCATTCTCCACTTGACGACTTGGCGCGGTGAGTCATTTTTGACTCTTCCCTTCATTCCATCCATGAACGCCAGCGTTAAGAACCCGTGCCAAGCGGACACCATTCTTGTGAACGGGTCTCCGCTGGTGGTGGCTCGCGCCTCTTTCATGGGGTATTCCCAAATGCGCCGAGCCATCGGGCGCCACCGCACCACACAGGGCTGATCTGGGACAGGATCGAATCACCACACCTACTCCCGTTTTTCACCAGCCCTGCCGCCCTCCGCGAGCAGGGCTTTTTTGTTTTCCATGCTCTGACCATTCCTCCTCCTTTCCCTGTTTCTGATGAACCCACCTCCTCCCATTTCACCTGATCCGCCGCCGGAAGATCTGGTTCCGTTGGCGGACGGCGTCATGGTGGAAGTTCCCGCGGCTCCGGTGCCGGACTTTGGCGTGCCGCCTCCCGAGGCGGACAGCTTTTGGCAAGGACTCAGAGCCCTCCCCCGGGTGGTCTGGGTCGTCGCCGCCGGATTGTTTATCAACCGCATCGGCACCATGATCTGGCCTCTCTTGACGGTCTATGTGGAGACGCATTTTGGCAGTTCAGCGACCGGGCCGGTTTTGATTTCCCTCGGTCTGGGCAGCCTCGCCGCGTCCTTGTTGGCCGGTCACGCGGCAGACACTCTGGGGCGGAAAGTGTGCGTCCTCACCTCCAGCTTCACCGCCGGAGTGGCGGCCCTCGCTTTGTCCCAGGCCCAGAACCTGCCGGCCATGATGGCTCTGACCGCCGCGCTCGGCTTTGCCACCAGCATCGGCTGGCCAGGACTCAATGCCCTGGTCGCCGAATCGGTCCCCGTAAGCCGCCGCCCCCAGGCCGTGGCCCTGTCGCGGTTGGCGGTGAATCTTGGTTTCGCCTTTGGCCCCTCTCTCGCGGGATGGCTCGCGGCATCGTCTTTCTTTCTCGTCTTTTTCTGCGATTCCCTGACGTGGTTTCTCTTTGGATTGATCGCCCTCGTCGGCATTCCCGCCAAAGAAGTTGTAGTGCGCGACTGGGGCCGGTTCCGCCAGATCCTGCCCAGTCTCGCCGAATCCTTCCGGGCTGCCCAGGCGGACCGGGGCTTGGTGCGGTTTCTCTCCAGCCAGTTGCTGGCGACGCTCATTTTTACCCAGTTTGGCACGACCTTTTCACTCGTCATGCGCGATGCCGGATGCTCGCTGGAGCAGTATGGACTGGTCATGGGGCTCAATGGCCTCGTCATCGTGCTTTTCGAAATGCCCCTCACAGCCTATGCGGTGCGCCACCATCTGGGGCACCGGGTCGCGGTGGGGATGCTGCTGTTCGGGCTGGCTCTCTGCGCGGCTCCATACACGCGCGGGGTCGGGGGATTTGCGGTGCTGATGTTTGTTCTGACTGTGGGCGAAATGCTCTGGATTCCGGCGGCATCACTCTATGTGACGAATGCGGCCAGCGATGAACTGCGGGGACGCTACCAGGGCCTGTCCGGCTTCACCTGGTCGCTCTCGGGAGTGCTCGGTCCCGCTGGCGGGGTGATGCTCTACCACGCCAGTCCCGTCGTCTGGGGCGGCTCAGCCTTGGTCCTGGCATTTCTCGGGGCCGCGCTGGCCGCCGGGTTGCGCGATGCCGCCGGGGCTCCCCTGCGGCGTCCGTTGCTCACTCGATGACCATGTATTTGGTCATCGCTTCATGGACGTCCTGTCCGCCCCGCAGCAGCGTGTTGCCGGCAAACAGGGCCGCCGGATCGATGCCCGCGGCATCGGCCCAGTCCGTCTCGCGCATCTGGCCGCTCTGACCATAAGCGATCAGCGGATTGGAGTAGCTGACCTGTTCGATGGCCCGCATGTCAATGCCCGCCTCTTTCATGAGCGCGGCAGTCTTGGGCACGGCGAGCGCGTCGCTGATGCCCCAGTCGGCCGCGCTGTCGATGATGATCCGCTCGGCTCCATACTCCCGCACGATCTCGATCATGCGGAGATTGCCCAGCTTGGTGTGCGGATAAATCGTGAAAGCCGCCCAGAATCCCCGGTCGAGGACTTCTTTTACCGTTTCCTCGTTGTTGTGGTCGATGATGACCTTCGCGGGATCGCAGCCCGCGTCGAGCAGCACGTCCATGGTGCGGCTGGTGCCAGCCTTCTTATCACGGTGGGGGGTGTGGATTTGGATCGGCAAATCCGCCTCCACCGCGATCCGGGCCTGGAGACGCAGGTATTTCTCCTCCAGCCGGGTCTGATCATCGAATCCGATCTCACCGACACCGACCACGCCTTCTTTGCAGACATAGAGAGGGAGCAGTTCCATCACTGCGTCGGCCAGCTTCTCATTGTTCGCCTCCTTGGGATTGAGCCCGATGGTGCAGTAGTGTTTGATCCCGAACTGACTGGCGCGGAATCGCTCGAAGCCGATGAGGGAGTTGAAATAGTCTTTGAAGGACCCTGCTTCGGTGCGCGGTTGCCCCTGCCAGAAGGACGGTTCGATGATGGCCACGGTGCCGGCGGCGGCCATCCGCTGATAGTCGTCCGTGGTGCGGGACACCATGTGGACGTGGGAATCGAGGAATTTCATGGGAGGGTTAGGGAAAAAGGGGAACGGGGTGGGGAAGGGCCATCAAACCGGGGTCGCCAGGAGGGCTCCGAGGGAATCCCACGTCAGAGATCCCATGGCGACATCGGCACATTCAGCCGGCAGGGCCTCACGGATCGGGGCGAGGCGCCCGGTGGTGTCTCCCACCGCAAGCAGGGCGGCCGCCTCACGGTCTCCGCGGTCCGGGGAGGCCGCGACGCGCTCCAAGTCATGGGCGATCTGGTCCGTCACATATCCGGTGCAGCAGCGCCACGCTTCGGGGGGGATTTTGCGTCCAGCGGACCAGCGCTCGTGGGCGAGGTAGTCGACCGCTTCCGCAAGGGCGGGATTGGCCCGGGCATCCAATCCGACCACGCGGTGGAGGGGGCGCCCGAGGAAGAGGGCTTTGAGCACCAGTTGATTCCATCCCTCTTCGGTGAAATGTCGCTCGGGGAACGGGTTGCGCAGCGCGATGGCATCGAACACGCTCAGAATGTTCGTCCGCAGCCCGTCCCGGGCCAGTTCGACGAGATCTTCGGGATTCGGGAGGAGAGGCAGGGCCCCGAAAATGGCGATCAGTTCGCGGATGTCGGCTGAGCTGGTGAGACGCTCCAAGGTGCGGAGCCGGTCCGGACGGTCCAAGGTCAGGAGCAACCCGATCAGGACTGTGCGGGCGGTGCGGAATTCGTCCCAGTGCTTCAGGCAGAGGCCAGGGATCTGCCGCTGCAAGACTTCCGCCGTTCCCTTGGGAAAGGTCACTTCCGCATTGCGGTCAAAATGACGGGAAACGCCGGAGAAGGCAAAAAAGAAGGGATTTTCCTCGAAATGGCGGGAAAGACGGGTGCATTCGCCGCGCAGCCAGCGCACCGCATCTGAGGATGCCGTCTGTTCGAGTGCTCCGAGGAGGAGTTCGTAGGGGGATTCCATGAGCTGATCGTAGTGGAGGCGTGGCGTGGACTCAAGCGCGGATGTGCGCACCGGGGATGGCCTTGGAGCGTCCCTTTGGGGGGTGGACCAAATAGCCGGAAACCCTTTCCCCAGCGGGAAGCGCCGGGAGCGGATCCGAGGATCCCTGGGATGACTCTGGCTGGGAGATGGGGCGGTCGATCTCGGTCACTTGGTCCATAATTTCCATGCTTCATTAAAAGAACGCAGCCGTTCCCGGAAGGGATGCAGGGTTTTTGGATTAGGGTACCTCAGTACACTTTGGGTACCTGCCATATAATGGGGTACCTACATTTTTTAGGGTACCTCCGTACACTTTGGGTACGTACCTGTTTGTCCGGTACCTCGTATTTTTTTCAGAAATTCGAAACTTTTCGGTTGTCTTACAGAAGAAAGTATTCAAGGATCGTGTAGAACTTAAAGCCGCCATGGAATCCACCTCAGTCCTCATTGGATGTCTCATCGCCACCGGAGCCGTCATCTCCGCGTTGCTGCTGAAGCGCCGTCATCGTCATATTTCGGGCATCCGGACGATGTCCCGGACGGTGGATGAGACCGATATTCTCTTTGGTCTTGGGGACCATTCTCCTGTTCAGGCCGCTGCCGCTGCGGAAACGCTTGCGTTGCCAGAAGAGGAACCTGCCGCCATGGACGAAGCGGTGCCATTGATGGAGGAACCTCTGATCGAAGTCGAAGCAGAGGTCGAAGCAGAGGTCGAAGCAGAGGTCGAAGCAGAGGTCGAAGCGGAAGTCGAAGCAGAGGTCGAAGCAGAGGTCGAAGCGGAAGTCGAAGCGGAAGTCGAAGTGGAAGTCGAAGCGGTGACCACCTCCGAAGCGTCCCCGGAAATGATGATCCAGGAGCCTGTAGCCATGTTCCCTGCCAGTCGTCCCCGGATCGTTCGCCAGCCGGTTATCACGGCGGAAATCGACGACCGTTTTTCAGACATTCACGACCGCATGGATGCGCTTGAGGCCTTCATGCAGGAACTCGAAGACTCCCTTGCGAATATCGAGCCCGAAGAAGTCAACGAGCAGCGCCAGGCGGCCTAATCCGGTCGCGAGACTTGTCGGCTGTGCAGGCGGTTCCCTGAGGGATTGACCGCCGTTGGAGCCCTCCCGGAAGGGGGCGTGAAGTGCCCGCGATCGACCGCTTCGGCGGACGGGAGGCGGCACTGGTCACCTGGGTTAGGCCAGGATGCCCTTCACAAGTTCTCCGTGGATGTCCGTGAGGCGGAAATCGCGGCCTTGGAACCGGTAGGTGAGTCGCTTGTGATCCACCCCGAGCAGGTGGAGCAGGGTGGCATTGAGATCGTGAACGTGGACCGGATCCGCGACCACATTGTAGCAGTAATCATCCGTCTCGCCCAGCGTCGTGCCCGCCTTGATCCCTGCTCCGGCAAGGAAAATCGTAAAACACCGCGGGTGGTGATCCCGTCCATAGTTCGTCTCCGTGAGCGCGCCCTGAGAGTATATCGTGCGTCCGAATTCCCCGCCCCAGACGATCAGTGTGTCGTCGAGGAGACCGCGTTGTTTCAGATCCTGGATCAGGCCTGCCGTGGGATGGTCCGTGTCGCTGCACTGGCCCTTGATGGCGTTGGGCAGGCCCCCGTGGTGGTCCCAGCCCATGTGGAAGAGCTGGATGCAGCGCACGTCGCGTTCCGCGAGACGCCGGGCGAGGAGGCAGTTCGCCGCGTAGGTCCCGGGCGTGCCGACTTCCGGTCCGTAGAGATCGAGGATGTGCTGCGGCTCCCCGGAGGTGTCCATCAGCTCCGGGACACTCGTCTGCATCCGGAATGCCATTTCATATTGGGCGATCCGGGTCGCGATCTCCGGATCTCCGATCGCCTCCTGGCGCTGCTGGTTGATCGCATTGATCTCATCGATGGTGTCGCGGCGCATTTCTGGGCTGATCCCGTCCGGATTGCTCAAATAGAGCACCGGATCGCCCGTATTGCGGAATTTCACCCCCTGGTGCTGCGTCGGGAGGAATCCCGAAGACCAGAGCCGGTCATAGAGGGGTTGGTCATTGGCGCGCCCGGTGCCAAACGAGGTCAGCACCACATAGGCCGGGAGATCCGCGTTGGCGCTGCCCAGACCGTAGCTGAGCCAGGATCCGATGCTGGGGCGTCCCGCCAGCTGGTGTCCGGTCTGGCAAAACGTAATCGCGGGATCGTGGTTGATCGCTTCGGTGTGCATCGTGCGGATGAAGCACAGATCGTCCGCCACGGTGGCGATTCTTGGCATCAGGTCGCTCAGCCAGGCGCCGCTTTTCCCGTGCTGGGCGAAGTTGAAAATGCTTGGCGCGACGGGGAACGTTTTCTGTCCCGAGGTCATGGTGGTCAACCGCTGGCCCTGACGGATCGACTCCGGGAGATTCTCTCCCCTCCGCTGCGCCATCTGTGGCTTCGGATCGAAGAGGTCCATCTGGGACGGGGCTCCCGACTGGAACAGGTAGATGATACGTTTGGCTTTGGCGGGGAAGTTGGGGAATCCCGGAAGTCCGGGGCGGGACGCGTGGTCTGGCAACGGGGCAGCCCCGAGCCTTGCCCCTCCCTGCAACAGTGAACCCAGAGCCGCCAGACCGATCCCCCCGGCGGAGCGCTGGAGGAACGTGCGGCGTCCCAGTTCAAGCCGGGTGGCGGGATTCAGGTGGGACAACCAATGGTCGTTGCAGTTCATGGCTGGAGCTAACGTGGCACGGAAGCGGATCGGGGCAAGTGGCGCCTCTCCGGGGGGCGGGGCCAAGCGCGACCGCTCTCAGGAAATGCCCCGCAAGTCTGGAATCTTACGTCTGACCGGATATTCCCTTTCCTCTCAGGGCTGAAGACGCAGGGAGAATGGGAGCGTCGCAGGAACAGGCCTAGACTGCCAACAGGCCTCGTCGGAGGGGCTCATTCCCTTGAATGATCGAGGACCACAGCGGGACTGCCCCCGGCGCGGTGGAGGAGATCGCCGGATTTCAAGTCGCCCAGCAGGACGAACGCCTGGTCCTGCTCCACCCAAAACGGGTGGGGGGCGGAGCCGGAAAGAGTTGTATCGGGGCGACCGTCGCCATGGGCATAAGTGCTCAGGTGATGGAGGACGTCTGTATGAGTCTCGAACCAAGAGACCGGCTGTTTCCAGGCGGTCTGGCCGGAGTGCTCGTCACGGGACAAGAGCCCCAGAACGGGATGCGTCGCCGTGAAGGATCGCAAGCCATCGATGGGGAAATGGCTTCGGAATCACGGGGGAGCCGGAAGGCTAAAAGGAACAAAAAGGGTTGTTTGCAAGGGGACGTATCTCTTCGCAGGGGGGGAGCAGAGAATCCATCCAGGCCCCATCCTTGAGACGGGACTCCATATGCGGGAATGCGGGTGTCTCGTGGTCGCCTGATTCGGGAGAGGTGGCCTGGAAAATTATTCCTATGCGAAATGGGAAATTTTGTTGACCGGAAGGCCGCCATTTGATTGGATTCTCCCGTGTTCTCCGGGAAACTGACTTTCCGGTCGCAGTCCCATGACGCTCCTTTCCGGTAGATTCCTGCAGTGACGGGGAGGGGCAGTTCATCTTGTTTCCAACCCACATTCAATTGACATGAATCCTGTCCAACCGCCTCCCGTGCCCCCGCATCAACCCGAGTCATCCTCGCAGAATGTGGTCCCCATGTTGGCGGCAAGCGGCATCTCGATGGGCTCAGTCTTGGCCATGACCTTGGAAGATCTGGAATCGGCGGTGGCCAACGGAGCTCGTTTTGTTCGCTTCCCTTATTGTTTTTCTGTCATCATTCTGAGCTTCCGACGCGCCTTCGTTCATTACCTTCCTCCTGGTGTTTCGGGAGGTGGTCCCGCATGGGCTGCTGCGGCGATCTCTGGCACGGTGGGGTGGTGGGGCTTTCCCTGGGGGATTATATTCAGCATTGGCAGCCTCTTCACCAATGCTCTGGGTGGCTCGGACATCACCCGTGACATCATGACCTCTTGGACAACTCCCCAGCGTGCCGGGCAACTGCTTGCGATGCGGCCACCAGTCAAAGCCGGGGCAGGCATATGGGGCCTGCGGGCATTCCTGCTGTTAATAGTGCTGACTCCGTTGTTGGCGTTGGGTTACGGGGTGGTGACCAATCCGGGTGGGCGTTGAGTCTCCGCCGTCACCCAACAAACTCGTCCATGGTCACCATTTCCCCCCGGCGGATGGAGGCTTGGGCGGCGAGGCAGACGGCGACACTCAGTCGCGCGGAGGCTCCGTCGTTGAGCGGTGGAGTGCCGGTGCGGCAGCAGTCGATCCAATGCTCCAGCTCCGGGCGGATGCCGCGGTCGACGCGACCCGAACTGTCGAGAAAGCCCGCGTCTTCGGGGACGTCGGCCACTTTCATCTCCTGACGGTCGGGCAGGTCGAAGCGGTGGTGGACCAGGCTCAGGGCCTGGTTGCGGGTGTCGATGCGACCGCGGTCACCGGCGATGCCGATCTCGCAATCCCCGCCATAGGGGGCAAACAGACACAGCTCCAGCGTGGCCCGGCGGCCGCCTTCGTATTCCACCAGGACCTGGGCATTGTCCAGAATCTCGCGGTCCAGCAGCACGTTGCGCCCGCCCTGCGCGGCGACGCGGACCGGTCGGCGACCGAGCATCCAGTGGAAGAGGTCGAAATGGTGGCAGTTTTTCTCCAGAAGGGTGCCTCCGGTGAGTGCTGCGCTGCTCCGCCAGCCCGCCCTCATGGGGCCGCGAAACTCCCGGCACCACATCAGGTGCGGCTCGCCCACGTCGCCCCGGTCGATCATGTGTTTCATCTGCTGGTAAAGGCGTTGGAATCGCATCTCGTGCCCCACCTGGAGGATCCGTCCGGCGGCCGCAGCCGCGGCGATGATGTCGTCGCATTCCGCGAGGGAGAGGCCGAGGGGTTTTTCGCAGAGCACGTGCAGGCCCTGGCGGAAGGCGGCGAGACAGGCTTCGTGGTGCTGGTCGTTGGTCAGGGCCACGATGGCGGCGTCGAGGCCCTCCACCTGCAGGGCGTCGCGCCAATCATGGAAAGTCAGCAGGTCCGGGCCGGCGAGCGCGCGGGCCGCTTCCAGGCTGGCGGGGCTGCGGCTGCTGGCGGCGACGACCCACACGCCGGGGAGTCGCAGGAGGTTCCGCAGATGGGCTTCGCGGCCGAACCAGCCGGCGCCGAGGAGAGCGATCTTGAAGGGCTCGGTCATGGTGGGAAGGGCGGGGTTCAGTCCTCTTCCGGTTCCGGAGACATCGCCACGCCCTCAGAGAGATCGGCCAGGGCCAGCGAAGCGCCGATTTTCGGCAGGGGGATGAGGCTGTCAGGTATGCTGAAATGCTCCGCCGAGCAGCCGGATTCTCCACGGCGCCAAACGGTGACACTGTGCCTGCCGGACATGGTGAAGACCTGCTCGTTGACGTAATCGTCGTTGATCGGGGAGTCCAGTTCTCCCTGAAGGTAGTCATCAACCGGGATCACATCCCATGTTTCGGCGGCGCCCATGGCGGCAAGCTAGCGCGGTTCCGGAGGGATTTCAACGACCGGCGTTTTTCTCAATGAACTGGATGATGGGCGTGGAGTCTTCCAGTCCATGGGGATGGTGTTCCCCGCCGGGTTTTCCGATCAGGGTGATGTCGCCACCGAGGGCTTGGTAGTGTTCCGCGATGACTTTGGTGTTCTCCTCCCAGGGCACCACGGTGTCGGCATCGCCGTAGACATGAAGCAGCGGCACGCCAGCCTTGGCGAGGGGGGCGAGGTTGTCCACGGGGTTGCCTCCATAGGTCATGGCTTCGGCATCATCCTTGAAATGCCAGAGCTTCAGCACCAGGCTCCAGTCCCCGGGACTTCCTTTGCCCTTGCCTTTGCCGCCGGGCCAGCTTTTGAAATCACAGACCGGGGCGTCTCCGTAGATGCAGGAGACCTTCTCCGGATTCGCGATGGCCCAGTTATAACAGTAGAGGCCGCCGCGGCTCAGACCGACGAGCGCGGCCTTTGGGGCGAGGTGGTGGGTCCCGGTCATTTCGGCATACACTTTGTCCCAATGCGCGACCGCATCGGGGCAGCCGAGCATGTTCGGTATGTTGGCGAAGACGATGTGGAATCCCTTGCCGAGCAAAGCGATGTCCGGAGCGGGTTTGTGTCCAAAGAATTCCCCATGCCAGACCCAGGGGCGTCCGGGCGCGGGTGTTTTCGGCTCCACGAGGAGGATGGGTTTGCCGGCGACCTGAAAGTCATGGCGGACGTAGCCGTGCCAATCACTGATCTTGCCGGGAAACGCCGCGGGATTCCCCGCCGGGTCAGCTGTTTCCGCGAGAAGGGCGGTGATGGAGGTGTCGAGTTCCGCCGCTTTGGCCCGGGCCTCGTCGAGCGGCAGGCCGGTTTTCATGCCGGGGCGCAGATGTTTGGTGTGGGTCAGCCAGGCGTCCTTGAGCAGGCGCTGCTTTTGCTGGACGAGTTTGAGCAGCCGTACCTCCCGGTCGTTCGCGGGATCGATGATGGTCGCGGGAACCTTGACGCCCCAGGCGGCCAGGACGGTGCGGGCCATGAGGCGGTGCCCGTCATCATTGGGGTGGATGCCATCGGGGCAGAGGGTGAAGGCGGGATCGGCTTGGCGTTTCTCTGCCAGGTAAGCCGCCATCGGGCCGTGGAGATCGATCACCGTCCAGCCGGCCTTGGCGCGTTGTTCGAGCAGCCAGTCGCTGTAGCGGGCGAGCACTTCATCATAGCCCGCATAGAACGATCCGGGCCCAAGTTGGTCCACCGGCTTGAGCTTCTGCGGGATCGGCACCGGGTCGAAAACCGGCGGGGTCAGGTGGATGATCTTTGCCCCGGTGGCGAGAACCTTTTGGCGCAGGAGTTCGATGCCGTCACGGTGGGCGGCGAAGCGCTTCTCGTCCAGCGGCAGGTAAATGCCGTCATTCATCCCGTAACAGGCCACCACCAGATCCGCTTTGGCGGCGGCAAGGACGCGGTCAAGACGCTCGTGGAGGGTGGGGCGGGGGAATTTACCCCCGGCGTGGCCTTCCTCCGAAAGGCCGGAAACGGTTTCGCTGGGCAGGCCGATGTCGATGATCTCGT
>JADZAX010000174.1 GCA_020852405.1 Verrucomicrobiales bacterium | reverse complement strand
GCCCGGCTTTTTCGGATCCACCGCCGCGACCAGATCGGCGGCGGGATAGCCGCTCTGCTCGTGATCTGCCAAAGCTGCTGAAAAGGCCACCGGCCGCACGCCACTGAGGGCCAACTCCCTGCTTGGCTCCGGCACTGCCACTTCCCCGCTCTCCCAGACAGGCTGGCGTTTTGCGTCCAGCAGAACGACCCGGTAGCCTTTGATGCGGGCCGCGGTGTCTCCATCGGTCCGATTCCAGACCACGATGCGGTCCACCGGCACTTCCGCCTTGAGATCGACCTCCCACCATTGATCCTTGCCACCGTTGGTATGGGAGACGGAATTCTTCCGGTAGTCGCCGTCCGTGTTGCCATCATTGGCGCGGCCCGCCTCACCACCGAAACCAGTCGTGCTCTGACTCGCCAGCCCTTTCACGGCCAGATTGTCGGCCCCACTGAAGGCCTGAACTTCCGCCAGATGGAGAAAGCTCCCCTCGACCGGCAATTCGACACGGACATAGCGCCCGGAAACACGCCCTCCCTCCGGAGGGTGCAGCGAAGCGGAAATGCCGGAGAGCACAAAATTCCCACCGGAGCGCCCGGGCCCCTGTCCCGGAAGAGCGGCGTCCGTGAGCGCTTCCAGTCGCAGCGCGGCCAATGTGCCGGGCTCCAGAGGCAGCGTAACCTCGGTGGATTCCTGGTCCGGCAAAGGGCCCCCGACGAGAATCGCGCCATCCGGCTGAATCGAGGGCAATGATCCCGACGCCGCAGTCACGGCGAGGGGGCGAGGGGTCTGCCAAGCCAGTTCCATCGGGAATGCGGATTCCCACTTCGACTGGGCAGCCAGGAGGGACGGAGTGGGCGTTTTCAGTGCCTGGTCCAACGCGGAGATCTCGGCCTCCAGCCGGGATCGTTCAGCTGTTTGGTCCTCCGTGAAAAACTCCAGCACCGGCGCTTCATCTTTCCGGTCGGCGTCTTCGCTTTGGTTAAAAAAGGCGAACGAAGCGAAGTATTCCTTCTGGGAAATCGGATCGTATTTGTGGGTGTGGCATTGGGCACAGGCCATGGAGGATCCCATCCAGACCGACCAGGTGGTGTTGACCCGGTCGATCACGGCCGCATTGCGGAATTCCTCATCGTTCGTTCCACCTTCACTGTTGGTCATGGTGTTGCGATGGAAGGCGGTGGCTTTGAGCTGTTCCTCGCTGGGATTGGGTAACAGATCTCCCGCGATTTGTTCGATGGTGAACTGGTCAAACGGCTTGTTCTCGTTGAAGGAACGGATCACATAATCCCGGAACGGCCAGATGGAGCGCAGGGGATCGTCGGCATAGCCGGCGGAATCGGCGTAGCGGGACAGGTCAAGCCACATCCGGGCCCAATGCTCACCGTAGGACGGCTTCTTCAATTGCCGTGCCACATAGGCTTCGTAGGCGCCCGGTGAGGCATCAGCGACGAACGCGGCAACCTCCTCCGGCGAGGGCGGCAAGCCGGTCAAATCCAACGCCACCCGTCGCGCAAGGGTCGCCCGGTCAGCTTCCGGTTGAGGCCGGAGCCCTTCCGCATCGAGCCGGGAGAGAATGTAGCGATCCAACTCCCGGCGGGGCCAGGCGGGATCCTTCACGGTTGGCAGCGGGGACCGGACCGGCACTTCGTAGGCCCAGTGTTTTTGATAATCCGCGCCCCCGGCGATCCAGGCCCGGAGGATCTCAATTTCCCGGGGACTGATGTGTTTGCCGGATTTCGGAGGCGGCATGATTTCTTCGGGATCCTTGCTCAAGAGCCGGACGAGGGCCTCGCTCTGCTCGGGTTTTCCGGGAACGACGGCAGCATAGCCCCCCAGATCGGCGCGGGCGCCAGCGGAGGTGTCGAGCCGCAGGTCGGCTTTCCGCTCGGCGGCATCCGGTCCATGGCAAGTGAAACAGGTATTGGAGAGGATGGGCCGCACGTCCCGGTTGAAATCAATCTCCCCTGCACGCAGCGCCGCTGGCATGGCGGCAGGAACCGCCAGCAGGACCGCAAAACCAACAAAGGAAAAGGAAGAGGAAAGAGTCATCATAACACAAAGGGGCGAAATCAAGGTCCGCCCAGATGAATAAAAGAAATTCGCAAAATCTTACAGTCGCACCATAACCCCTCGCCCGGTCCCGGGCCAGCGGCGCGAATGCGGAGCCGCCGACAGGGCGGGCAAGGGAAATCCGAACGGCATTTCCACGGCAATCCAGGGCCTTCGGCTCCTTTTGCACGCCGTTTGCGGAAATTTCTTGCCTCCGCAGCTCCCATTCGTCATGCTCAAGCCAATGGTTTGTGGGGGGTTGCAGCCCCGCTCCGGTTTCGGCCGGGCGGGGCTGTCGACTTTGAAACAACAGGGGGATCCAGCGTCTGCGGTTTTTCCGGGAAAAGATGCCCCCGGATTCCTTCACCGTCAGGATTCACGAAATA
Organism: Verrucomicrobiales bacterium; assembly: GCA_020852405.1. Lineage (GTDB taxonomy): Bacteria > Verrucomicrobiota > Verrucomicrobiia > Verrucomicrobiales > DEV007 > JACKQE01. Next base: position 23,599 of record JADZAX010000174.1, on the reverse strand, counting down.
CCTCCTGAAAAAATGCAAATCAGGTTCACTTTTGGCCGGTCAGGGGCTAATGTCGCGCCCCATGGTGAGCCTCTTTGACGAGATCTCGGTAGAGTTCGAGAACCCCCCAGGGGATGCGCTCGGGCATGACGGGATAGAGGGACGCTTCGTCTGCACCCCCGACGAAGCGCTGCTTCACTGGAAACGGCAGGACCGGGCATTCCGCAAATCCGGAGCCACCACCATCCCGCTGGAATACGGGGACCTCGAAAGCGTCACCTACGAGGCTCCATGGTGGCGGGCCAAGCGTCTGATCCTGAAAGTCCGCAAACCGGAAATGCTCTCGGCGATCCCCGGGGCTGAGCTGGGGTGCCTCGCCATGTTCGTAACCAAGCCTTCCCGGGAAAATGCGGCCAAAATTCCGGAGTTTGTGGACTTCAAGCTCAGTGAAGTTTACATGGCGGGCTCGGTCCGGCGCCTCGACGCCACCAGAGGACAGGAGGAAATGCCGTGACCGACGCAGAGAAGTTTTCTTCCACTGGCCCGATGAAGACCTCGTCAGCAGGAACGCCGCCTCAGTCCGCTTCGCCCGGAAGAAGACTCCAGGGCTGGGGCTGGACCGGGTTCGCCCTCTTTGTGGTGCTGTATCTCTGGCTCCATTTCTATCTCGGCACGCAGCTCATCCACCAGACCAACCAGGACCGGCTCAACTGGGACCAGCAGCACAATATCACCCTGGCCTTCCGCACCCTGGAACGCGAATCAGCTCCCCTACAGGAGGGAGGAGGGGTCTCGGAGCTTTGGAAGCGTTTCCCGCATTACACCGATGGCGTCGTCAATCCTCTGTGGCCCTGGGTCGCCGCCCGCTTCACGGATCAGGACCACGATCGTTACTTTGAAAAGGGCAAATGGTTCAATCTCATCCTCGCAGCCATTTTCATGGTGGTGCTGGGAACCCTTGCCGCAAGGGCTTTCTCCATCCCGTCGGGCATCACCACGATGCTGCTGGCGGGGCTGGGAGCGGTGCTGCCCCGTTCCGTCTATTTCCAGCCCGAAACGCTTTTTTACCTCTGGCTCCTCATCGCCTGGGTCTGCTGCCTGACCCTGCTCCGGCGCAATGATCTCTGGCTTTATGGTGCTCTGGGAGCAAGCGCGGCCTTGTCCTACCTTGCGAAAGGCTCAACCTTGTTGCTGCTGGTCGTCTTCGTCGGGATCACCACCCTGCGTTTCCTGATCCGGTTGCTGCAGCGTCCCGCTCCCGGCCGCCCCCTCGACACCCGGTGGAGCCAGCAGAACCATTTCATCGGCATGGCCGTGATGGCGATGACCTTTCTGATGTTCGCGGGACCGATGTTGAGCCACGTGAACACCCATTTCGGCTCCCCGTTGCATAGCTATCCCTCCATCTGGATGTGGGTCGACTCCTTCGAGGAAGGTTCCCAATTCATGGTGAACCACCCGGACAAAAGAACCCTCGATGCCCAAACGCCTGACGAAAAGCCCGGGGCGATGAACTATTTCAAACACCACACGGCGGAGCAAATGTGGGCGCGCCTGAGCGACGGGGTGAAGGTGAAATTGGGGGAATTTTTATTCCCCAAGCCCACCAAACAGAACAAAGCCCGGACCAAACCCTGGCACGAACTTCTACCCAACCGCGGACTGCTGCTCTTCATCCTGCTGGCCCAGGTGGGGATCCTCGGGCTGATGCACCAAATCGTCCGCCGCAGGGAAGCTGAAAAATCCGGAGGACTCCGCCGTTCTGAAAGTGCCGTCTGGATGCTGCTGTTTGCCTTGGGCTGCTTTGCGGCCTACAGCCTGGCGTATGGCTGGTACACGCCGGTGGGCAAGGGCGACCGGTTCATGCTCTCACTTTACGCCCCGATGGTGCTGACCTGCGTCTGGCTCGCCTCCCGGTTCCGCAGGAGATTGCTGGGCTCGACGTGGAGTGTTCCCGCCGACATGATTCATGCCGGAACCCATGCCGTGATCATCACAATGGTCCTCTGGAGGATCAAAGATCTCCTGACGGTCCCCCTTTTCGACTGAGCAGTCACCCCGGCGTGGTCTTCACGGGGGGGCGTGCGGCAATCAATCCTCGTCCAGAGGCCTCGCCACACTTGACCGGAGGTTGCCTTTTTCTTTAAGCTGCAAAGAATGACGCCCCCCTCCCCTCCCGTGCCGAAAGCGCTACCTTCCCGGCGGCATTTGCTGGAAAACGGAGCAAGGTTCGTGGCGGGGGCCTCGCTTGCCCCTTTCTGGCCCGGAGGATCCGCGGCGGCAGAGGCCGAACCAAAGTCTCCGCACGCGGGAAAGTCCCAGCGCATCATTGTCATCGGCGGAGGCATGGCCGGACTGACCTGCGCCCATGAGTTGGTGGAGCGCGGCCACGACGTGACTGTGCTGGAGGCCTCCCGCCGCACCGGCGGACATGTCAAAACCCTCCGGGAAGGCCTGCCGGATGGCCTCGATGCAGATGCCGGAGCGGAGCATTTCACACGGCCCGGCTACGACCATTACTGGAAATATGTCGGAAAATTTGACCTGCCCGTGCTGCCCTGGAAGCGCCGCCGGGACATTTACCGCCACATCGACGGCGGATGGTACACAGAAGCCCAGTTGTCGGACGGCAAAGTGCTCCAACGCTTCGGCTTTCATGATCGCGAGATCGACTACCTGAGGGAGCATGGTTGGACGGAGCTCGCCTCGCTTTACTTTGACCTCCACACCAAACGGTTCACCGATGAATACCAGCCCTTCGGAGTGGGTTTGGATGATCTGGATGGAATCACTCTGGGGGATTGGCTGACCAAGGAAGGCGCTTCCGATGCCGCGGTCCGGTTTTGCGGGGGACGCCGTACCAGCGCGGACAAACCGGCCACGAGGAATGATGTTTCCGCCCTGTTCCGGCTCTGGCAGGCGGCTGCGGTCCGCCTCCGGGGACTCCCGAACTTCAAGCGGGAGGTGTTTCATCTCAAGGGCGGCAATCAACTCCTGCCGGACACGTTTACCGGACTCCTGGGCGACCGGGTGAGAAAAAACAGTCCGGTCAAAGCCATCCTTCACGACGATCATGGGGTGAAAGTCCGGTATCTGGAAAACGGCCGTCAGGCGGAAGTGCTTGTCGACCAGGTCGTGCTCTGCGTCTCCCCACTGCTCCTCAGCACCATCAAAGTGACCCCGGCGTGGCCGAAGGAGAAGGCCTACGCCTTGGCCAACGTGGCCATGGGTATGCAATCTCGCGTCCTGTTCCAGAGCCGCACCGCGTTCTGGAAAGACGATGTGCCCAGCATCAATCTCGAAACCGGCAACTCCCTGATGAGTCTGGTCTATCAGACGGCAGAAGAGGTCGAAGGCGAAAGTTGCCTGCTGATGGGCAGTGGACGGCCCGCGCAGAGCCCCGAGGAGACCCTGGCTGCTTTCCGGCAATTTTATCCCGGCAAAGCGGCGGACACCATCGAGAAGGTGGTGGTCCACCAATGGTGGAAGGAGGAGCCCACCTGTTTCGGGTGTGAACGCCTGCCCTTCGCTCTGGGGGAATTGGCCAAGCTTTGGCCCCATCTGATCACTCCCGTGGGGCGGATTCATTTTGCCGGAGCCGCTTTCGACAACCTGCCCTGGGGCATGGATGCCGCCACGAGATCTGCCAACCGAGTCGCGGAGCAGATCGGTGGGGTCGCGAAAGCCTGACGACAAGAAGGTTCCGGAGAGGAGAAACCGAACCTCTCAGACAAACACCGGCACCCGCTTGACCCGGCTGCTGATCCCGGTCAGGATTTCCCAGGCGATGGTGTCGGCGCGTTGCGCCAATTCGGAAGCGGAGATGGTTTCCCTCCCCTGAGTGCCACAGACCACAGCCTCCTCACCAGAGTCGATCATCCCCGGCAGATGCGAAATATCGACAACGATCTGGTCCATGGTGACCCGGCCCAGGGCCGGGCAGCGTGCCCCATGAATCAGAACCGCGGCTCCCTTCCCGGACAAGGCGCGGGGAAAGCCGTCAGCATAGCCAATGCCCAGCGTGGCCACCCGCATGGGCTCGGGGGTGACAAAGGTCCGCCCATAATTTACCGGCCACCCTGAGGGGAGATCCCGCACCAAGGACACCCTGGTCTTCACGGTCATGACCTGGCGCAAGGCCGCAGACGAATCAGGCAATGGCGACACCCCGTAGAGAGCAAGCCCCGGCCGGAACAGTGGAGCCCAGGGCATGTGGCGGCCATGACGGAGCAGGCCGGCACTGTTGCCGAGATGAATGGACACCTCCGGGGTCAGCAGGCCGGATTTCCTCAGATCCAGCAGCAGGCTTTCAAAGTCCCGCATTTGCCCGCAGGTGGCCGCTTCATCCTCGTCCGCTGAACTGAAATGGGAAGCGACCCCGGCCAAGCGCAGAGCGGGTTCCCGACGGATCGCCGCGACGAGTTCGAGAAACGCGCCCCCCCGGGCTCCCATGCGGCCCATGCCGGTGTCGGCCACGGCATGCACAGGCACCGGGGAAAGGCCATGAGTCACTCCATCGGCCAGGGCTCGGACTTCCCCGACCTGGGAAAGGCTCGCCGAGAATCCTCCCTGAACCAGGGCTTCCCGCTCCCCCGGATAGAGCGGTCCGAGCACCAGAATTTCGCGCGCCGGAGGGCTTCCAGCGCCCTGGGGCAGAGCCCGGGCCAGCTCCTGCGCTTCAGCCACTCCGGCGACCCCGAAGGCCCTCACATGGGGCTCCAAGGCTCGAGCCACCGGCCCCACTCCGTGCCCGTAGGCATCCGCCTTCAGAATAGCCATGAGGCCTCCCCCCGGGCCCGCCGCTTCCAAACAGACGCGGGCATTGTCCACCAAGGCGGTAATGTCGATCTCCGCCCAGGCTCTCGACAGGCCACACGGGGCAAGGGAGGGGCCGCAGAGAAAGTGCTCGGGGGAGGACGAAGGCATCGCCCACGATACCGGATTTTCAGGAATTGGGAAAGGTCTTGCTTGATTTGTCCCCCAAGGTGCGATACGCCGAAGGGCAGAGTCAATCCGCGTGGCATCCCCTCTCCCCCCCCCGACAAGCACTATGGAAATCAAGACTGAAGACTACGAGAAGCTTGGAGCGTTCTACCTCGGACGCACCTACGACATGAAGAGCAAATCCCTCGAGGATGAGCTGGTTTTGTACAAGTCAAAAGACCTTGTGACCCATGGCGTGGTGCTCGGGATGACCGGGAGCGGCAAGACCGGCCTGTGTCTCGCCCTGCTCGAGGAGGCCGCCATGGACAACATTCCGGCCATCGTGATCGATCCCAAAGGTGACATCGCCAATATTCTCCTGACGTTCCCGGAACTCCGCGGGGAGGATTTCCGTCCCTGGATCAATGAGGAGGATGCCCAACGCAAAGGAGTCAGTCCGGACGAGTTCGCCAGCGAGCAGGCGGAGACCTGGCGCAAAGGTCTCTCCGAGTGGGGACAAAGCCCCGACCGCATCCGCCAGTTCCGTGAAAAGGTGGACATCACCATCTACACCCCGGGCAGCAATGCCGGCCTGCCCGTTTCCATCCTCAGTTCGCTGGGGGTGCCCGAGTTCGAAATCCTCGACGATGCCGAGTTGCTTGCGGAACGCATCGAAAGCACCGTCTCGAGCCTCCTCAGCCTGATGGGGTATGCTGCCGACCCGATCCAGGATCCCCGTCATATTCTCCTCTCCAACATTTTCAGCTATTGCTGGCGCGGGAATGTCAGCGTCACCCTGGAAAGCCTGATCCGGTATATCCAGTCACCGCCATTCGAGAAAGTGGGGGTCATGCCGGTGGACCAGGTCTGCACGCCGAAAGACCGAGCTGAGCTGGCGATGAAAATGAACAACCTCCTCGCCTCCCCCGGCTTTGCCGTCTGGATGCAGGGAGAAGGCCTCGACATCAAGCGGGCCCTCCATACCAAAGAGGGGAAACCCCGCATCACCATTTACTCCATCGCCCACCTGGGGGACACGGAACGGATGTTTTTTGTCTCCCTGCTGCTGAACCAGACCCTGGGATGGATGCGGTCCCAATCGGGCACGACCAGCCTGCGGGCCCTGCTCTACATGGACGAGATCTATGGATACCTGCCCCCGACGGCAAATCCCCCCTCGAAGAAGCCGATGCTGACGATGTTGAAACAGGCCCGGGCCTTCGGACTGGGCATTCTCCTGGCAACCCAGAACCCGGTGGATCTCGATTACAAAGCCCTTTCCAACATGGGCACATGGTGGCTTGGCAGACTCCAGACCGAGCGGGACAAGATGAGGGTCCTCGACGGTCTCGAGGGGGCCGCGGCGGGCCATGACAAGAAATTTGACCGGGCCCAAATGGAGCAGTTGCTGGCAGGTCTGGGGAACCGGATTTTCCTCATGAACAACGTCAACTTGGACGCTCCGGTGGTATTTGGAGTCCGCTGGTGCATGAGCTATCTAAGGGGACCGCTCGCCCGGACCCAGATCAAGCAGTTGATGGATCCCCGGCGCCCGGCCGACCAGGGCAATGCGGTGGCCGAAGCCATGGCCTCGATGCCCGTCGCCACGGCCTCCAACAAACCGGTCACCCCCCGCGGGACGGACGAGTTTTTCCTGCCATCAGAAGCCGGCATTTCCGGCAAGGACGTGAAATATTCCCCCGCTTTGATCCGGATCGGCGAAGTCCGTTACTCAGACAACAAAAAAGGCATCGACGGCATCCGGACCGTGGTCCGGGTCAACCGCATCAATCCCACCACCGGGCGCGCCAATTGGGACCGCACTGACGAACTGCCGGATGATCTGACGCTGGACCAGGTGGCAAGGCAGGCCCTCGAGGGAGCCGAATTCGCGAACCTTCCCATGGAGTTCACCGAATCGAAAAACTACACCAAATGGAAGGCCGAGTTTGCCGACGACCTCTACGCCAACGATTCCCTCACCGTGTTCTACAGTCCGGGAACCAAGCAGTATTCCAACTTCAGCGAGAGTGAGGGTGATTTCCGCGTCCGACTCCAGCACGCCGCTCACGAGGTCCGCGACAAAGCGGTCGAAGAGTTGAAGGCAAAGTATCAAAAGAAAATGGATGACCTGGAGCGCAAGGTCACCAAAGCGATGGATGTCCTTGCCGAACAAAAAAGCCAGGCCTCCCAGGCCAAGCTGAACACGGTGATCTCCATTGGCAGCAGCATTCTCGGGGCCATCCTTGGCAAAGGCAGCATCTCCTCCAGCCGCGGGGCCCTCGGAGGGGCTTCGCGCACCTGGAAAGAGGGCCGTGACGTCTCCCGTGCCGAGGAAGAAGTCGCCCGATGGGAGGACGAACTCAAATCCCTGGAGGACGAATGCGAGAAGGAAGTCGAAAAACTCAAATCCTCCATCGATCCCTCCACGGAAAAACTCGAAACATCCCGTCTCACCCCCCTGAAAAAGAATGTGTCCGCGAAATCGGTCGGCATTCTCTGGATTCCTTGAGTCAGATGAATCTCGTCCCCAGGAGGTGACAGGGCCGTGATGGGCCCAGGATCCGAATCCCGAGCCCATGAAACCCGCCCTCATCGCCTGCGCCAGCCTGATCCTTCCCTGGAGTGCCTTCGCCCAGTCCAAAGGAGGCTCCCCTGTGGGCGTCGTCCCGGGAGTCCGCGGCACCATCCAGTTCAAAGAGTCGCCCCCTCAATCGGCCGATCCAGAGCAGGTTCGTTTTCGCATTCATTCCGTGGAGATTCCTCCGGCCTATGATGTGAGCAAAGAGACCTACGAAATTCTTGTTCCCAAGGACTACCGCGACACCGAACCGCACGGTCTATTCATTTGGATCTCCGCCGGGGATGCCCCGGCCATCCCCAAGGAATGGGAGGCTGTGCTGGCCAAAGAAAAGCTCATTTTCATCGGGGCGCGGAAATCCGGCAATCCACGCAGCATCTTCGACCGGATGCGACTGGCGGTCGATGCCAACCACAACCTGAGATCTCTCTACCATGTCGATGGGCGGAGAGTCTATGTCTCCGGATTCTCCGGAGGGGCCAGGGTCGCCAGCATGGTCGGGGTTTGCTGGGGCGAAATGTTCAGCGGGACCCTGTGTTTCATGGGGGCGAACTTCTACACGGACGTCACCGGGGAGGATGGCAAAGTTTACGGCCTGAATTACATCCCCGATGATGAGGTCCTCGCCCTGGCGAAACAGTATTGTCGTTACGCCCTGGTGACTGGGGAAAAAGATTTCAACCGGGCCAACACCCGGGCGGTCCTCCAGCAAGGCTTCGCCAAGGAAGGTTTCGCCAAAGCACAGGTCTTCGAAGCTCCCGGAGTCGGCCACGCCCTGCCTCCGGCAGACTGGCTGAAGAAGGCCCTCGGATTCCTCGATGAAGGGCGGCGCTGAAAAACCCTCCCTGCCAGCCTCCTCCTCCCCAACCGCACGCCATGTCCCCTCTTTTCCAAACCGTCCTGACCGTCTTCCGCGAAGCGGGATGGGACAGTCAACAGGTGCCGGACCGTCCCGTGATCACCGCTGGGTTCGATGCGCGCAACGGACGTGTCTCGCTCCACGTGCAGGCCTTTGCCGAGTTGTCCGCCGTATCCGTGGTCGCGGAATCGTCCCATCTGGCCCACAACCCGGCGGTTCGAGAACGCCTTGCCGAGTTGGCGATGCGGGCGAACCTCCAGCTCACCGTGGGAAATTTTGAGATGGACTGGCCGTCGGGTCGGTTGTATTTCCGGGCGACTAATCTTTTTTCCGAAGAAGGCGGAGATCCCCGGTTGATCCGTGGATTGGTGGAGACAACGATCATTGAGATGGATCGTTTGACGCCTTTGTTGGACACGCTCTGCCGACTCGATGGCCCCGCTTTGGCCGGTTTGGATTTGGAGCAAGCCCTGGCGGCGTGTGAACCGGAGTGAACGGTCATGGAGGAGCAGGACCGGTACCATGTGTTGAAAGGCGGTCTCCGCCGTGGTCCTTACACTCTCGAGCAACTCCACAAGCATGTCACCGAGGGAAGGATCACTCTCTCGGATGTTTGCATGCGGGAAGGGGCCATCAGCAGTGAAAGGCTTGCCGATATTCTCCCCGGGCGACAAATCCCCACCCGGAGATCGGCACAGGCAACACCACCGGCAAAGCAGAACGCTGCCCAGGACAAAGCCGAGTCCCCAACGGGGCAAGAAGTCCCGCCAGAGGCAATCGCGCCGGCTCCTGTTGAGAACGAAGACGTTGCTGAGGACATGGTCTCAACTGGGGACGATGACCGTGATCCCGATGCTTGTGATTCCGAGGACGATGATTCCGAGGACGATGATTCCGAGGACGATGATTCCGAGGACGATGACGATGATTCCGAGGACGAGGACGAGGACGAGGACGAGGACGAGGACGAGTCGGCCGCCCTCCCTGACCCGTTCCCGATGCCGCCTCCGCGGCGGAAACCTCCCGCGAATCCTGCCACGGTGCTCTATGCCGGCCGCCCGTCGTTGTTGAGTTACCCCCGTTCAATCACCCTGATGCTCGCGAGCGCCTTTCTTGCCTGGCAATACAGCGAATTGAGTGGATGGATTCTCTTTCTGGGCTCGCTCTCCGCTGTCCTGACAGCGGCCTGGCTGACGGTTGACCGGTCGATGAGACTTTACCTCATCATGCCGATCCGACTCGAGATCATGGAGGGACTGGTGGCGAAAAATTCGAGGGAAGTCCGGATCGCTGACATTCGGGCCATCAACATCCGCAAGACCGGACTCAAAGGCCTTTTGGGAGTGGGCACGGTGGAGTTCGCCACCGCGGGTGGAGACGAAATTGATGTGGCATTCCAAGATGTCTACGGCGCCGATCGCATCAAAAATCTGGTGCGCCGGCTGCAGGATCACGACAGCTGAATTCCCGGATGAGCGCCTATGGGCTGTGCTCCTCCCGGACGACCCGTCCGCCCAGTGAAAGAATCCGGGCCTTGCCTTTGGCATCTTCGGCCTCGGCAATTTGCCCGCCCTTGACATACATCTGGGAGAGTGCGGTCCAGGCGAGGAGATCGTTGGGACGCAAGGTTGTGGCCATCAGACCAGCCCCGATGGCTTCCTTAAGGTTGCCCGTTTTCATCAGGGCCATGCCGAGGGCATGCCAGCCATCAAAAAAGCTGGGATCCAACTCCACGCACCGGCGGTATTTTTCCACCGCGGAAACCAGATCTCCCACCGCCAAATCCCCGTTTGCGTCATCAAACCATTCGTCCAGCCGGTCATCCATTTCACCGGGGAGTCCGTCGGAGTGAGGCTGATTTGGCACAATGGCAGCGATGTCCGTCAACCGGGTTCCCCGAAAGCCGGACGGTAGGGATTGGCTTCCTTCAGGCGAGCTTCGAACCAAGCTTGGAAAGCCCGATTGTTGTTGGAGATCTGCTCGCCGGTTTTGATGGATTCTTTGCGAGAATTCTCCTCAGGACTCTCGACGAGAACCGCCTTTTCCAGATAGAGCAGTTCGTAGCCTTTGCCGTCAGGCTGTGGGAAGGGCTCACTGACCATGTTGGGCTTGAGTTCGAGGGCCGCATTGACGATGAGATCGGCACCGGGCATGGCCGCCGGAGGCTGGCGTTTGGAGAAGGTGGGAAGCGGTTTGACCACAGCACCCACCGCCTTGGAGGCCTCAGAAAAAGGCTTTCCTATAAGGGCCTCATTGAGATCGGCCGCCATTTTCTTGGCCGCCTCGCTGGCCAGGGTATCGGCCTTCTGATTGGTCAGAACGGTGACGATGGCTGGCGTTGCCTGCTCCAACGTCATCTCCTCAGGCTTGGAGAGCGAGGTCAGATGAAAAATGTAATAGCTGTCCCCGGCATCGGACTTTTCCGGAGCCTTTTCATCGATCTTCCGCCAAGCGACCGGGACAGAGATCGGCTGTTTCATGGTGTACGTCCCTTCAAAAAGTGTGGCCAAGATCTGGTCTTTGCCTTTCAACACTTCCGGGGGAGAAGTGATCACAAAGGGATCCAACGGCTTGGCTTCCAACTTTTCATTCCTCAGAACCGTGTTGAAATCCGCTCCCGGAGCCGTCAGGGCATTGTAAATGGTGCTGATCCGCTTGCGGAATTCGAGTGCCGCCTTGGCTTTTTCTTCATTGGTGGCCCCTTCCTTGGGCGGAGGTAAAGGAATGAAAATCGCATCCGCTCCCCGCTTTTCCTCAGTGAGCAGGGTGCTCTTGTGTTCATCGTAGTATTTTTGAATCTCTTCCTTGGTGGGAGCCGCTTTGTCGGCGAAGGACTTGGCTTCCACAGTGATGAGCGAACCGGAGAAATCCTGGTATTCCCTGAGATAGGCTCGACGCACCTGATCGTCCGGAACCTGCCCCCCCGCACCCAACAGCTTGCGGAGACGCTGCAGGAGCACCTGATCGCTGACGAGTTCGAACAGGTCAGATTCGGTCATGCCCAAGGGACCCAGAACTTCGCGACGGATGTATTCATCGTTGATGCCGGGCTGCATCATGAAAATGGGGAGAGCCCGGACCGCCTCCTGCACTTCATCCCCACCCGGCACGATGCCCAGCTTGCGGCCTTCCTCACGAAGCACGATCCGGCTCATGGCGAAAGTCGCCCGGTCGCGGCCACCGATCGCGCCAAGCAGATCATACATGCCCAAGCGCAGCGCCAATTCCGTGGCCAGGGTGAGTTTCCGCGCCTCATTTTTCCGGTAGGCACGTCCATAGACGCCGAAAACGGTGTCGGTTGAATAGGACTCGGTGTGGGGGGCGAAAAAGAAACCGAAGGCAAGGCAGATCACCACGGTGACAAAGATAAGCAGGCCTTTTTGGATTTTGCGAATTTGGGTCAGCATGACGGGCGGGGTGCAGGAAGCAACAATGGGCGACCAATGTGAGCCATCGCGCCGTCTGGGCAACTGATTTTTGCGGAAGTGACGGGACGACGGGCTGTGCTAGGGTCATCCATTGCATGATCGACAAGCTTCCAGCCTGGCTGAGAGACCAGTTCCCCCCGGACAAGCCCCATCTGGTGGGGGTCTCCGGAGGCCTCGATTCGCTGGTTCTGCTTGATGTGCTGCGCACCATTGGCTACCGCGATCTGATCGTTTGCCACCTTAACCACGGCCTGCGGGGACGGGAAAGCGGCGGCGATGCGGCGCACGTGCGGCGGGCCGCAGGGGCCCTCGGCCTGCCCTGTGAAGTGGAAAAAGTGCCCATCAGTGCCCGGGCGGCGATCTCCGGTCTCTCCATCGAAACCTGCGCCCGGGAAGAGCGCTGGCTCTTTTTTGGCCGGATGTCGCAGAAATGGGGGTGCCGAACTGTATTTCTCGCCCACCACCGGGATGACCAGGCCGAGACGATTTTGGCCCGCCTCTGCCGGGGCACCGGTGTGAGGGGCTTGGGCGGCATGCGCTTTCGCCATGAAATCCGGACGGCCCAAGGAATCGACCTGGAACTGATCCGCCCGTTGCTGGAGATTCCCCGTGAGGCCCTGCGGGAATGGGCCTCCGGGAAAAGTCTCAAATGGCGCGAAGACAAAACCAACGCCGAGCCCATCGCCACGCGGAACCGGATCCGGAATGAAGCCCTGCCCCTGCTGGAGGACATTTTCGGTCGTGATCCCAGACCGGCATTGGCACGCCTCGCGACGCTTGCCGCGGCCGAATCAAGCTGGATGGAAAGCCTGGCCCGGGAGGCTCTACAACAGGCCCGGGATGAAAGCGGAGCGCTCAGAGTCAAGAATGTCGCGCCTCTCCCGGATGCGGCCCAGCGTCAGGTCCTGCGCCTCTGGTTGGAGGATACCGGCCTTCCGGGAGTGGAACAAGCCGATGTCGAAGCCGTGCGCAGCCTCCTGACGTTTGCTCCCGGCAGCGGCGGCAGGATCAATCTGCCAAAGAACAAACATTGCCGACGCAAAGCCGGACGGCTGTGGATCGAATAAGGTCAGCCACGTTCTGATAGCAAACCTCCCAGCTCAAAGATCGGCTTAGGAAAACTGCAGCCGTTCGTCGCTTTCGAGAATGGCCTTCAGAGCATCCCAACCACCAGGTTTCTGCAGTTGGAAGACGTGAAGGTAGAGTTTCACATGGTCCGCTGGGTATTCCTCGAGGATCTTGTCGATTGCGCCATTCAGTTTTTCCCCGTCCAGCGTTTCCGGCAGATCATCAATGCCGCCTTTTCCATCATGCGAGATCCCCGCCGTGTCGAGAAAGCTGGTTAGCATGGCCCCCCTCGCCTTGAGGAGCCAAAGTTGGAGCAGTTGCTCGGCGAATCCGTCCATCGGCTTCAGCCGACAGGTCTTGGCGAGCCAGTCATACTGCTCCTGCGGGGTCTTTTTCAGGACGAAGGCGGGACGAAGCTTGCGCTGTTGGGCAAGAGATCCGACCAGATCGCGGAAACCGGCTTTTTCCTCCGCCCGCAGACTGGAGAAAATGTCGCGGGACAACTCCGGCGCAAGGTGTTGGAAGATTTCGTGGGCTTGCATGCAGCAGAAGGGGAGGATGGGTCAGGGCCAGGATTCAGGGCTCAATGGGCGTGGCAGAACTGCTCGAACCGGTCGAGTCCCTTTTTGATGACATCCAATCCGGTGGCGTAGCTGAACCGGACAGAGTGGTCATAGCCAAAAGCAACCCCGGGCACCACCGCGACCTGGTAACGGCTGAGCAATTTTTCCGTGAGGTTCATCGAGGACAGTCCCATCCGAGAAGTATCAACGAGGAAGTAGAAGGCACCTTCGGGCTCCACCACGTCCACGTTGTTGATTTTCTGGAAGCGACTCATCATGTACTGACGGCGCATGTCATACTCTTCGACCACATCGGTGATGAAGGTCTGGCTGCCCTTGAGCGCGGCCAGCGCGCCATACTGGGCGAAGGAGGTGACAGTGGAGGTGGTGTGGCTCTGGATGGTGCTGATCGCCTTGGCGACCACCTCCGGAGCGGCGGTGTAGCCAAGCCGCCAACCGGTCATGGCGTAGGCCTTGCTGAAGCCGTTGACGATGATGGTGTGATCCCGGGCTTCTTTGCCCAGACTCGCGATGCTGACGTGCTGTTTGCCGGCATAGACGAGTTTTTCGTAAATTTCGTCGGACAGGATGATGACGTCCTCGGACATGGCCACTTCCATGAGCTTTTCCAGTTCCTCACGGGTATAGACCGAGCCCGTGGGGTTGTTCGGGCTGTTGAGGATCAGCATTTTGGTCCGTCCGCTGATGGCTTCCTCGAATTCTTCAGCGGTGAGCTTCCAGCCGTTCTCCCGTTTCGTTTCGATGATGTAGGGCTCGGCGCCGACCATGCGGGCCATCTCGGGATAGCTCGTCCAATAGGGAGCGGGAATGATCACTTCATCGCCCGGATCGAGGCAGGCGAGCATCGCATTGTAACAGGCATGCTTTCCGCCACAGCTCACGGTGATCTGTCCCGGAGCGTATTCGGCATCGTTGTCGATCAGAAGCTTTTCGCTGATGGCCGTCCGGAGTTCCTGAATGCCATCACTGTTAGTATATTTCGTTTTGCCAGCGGCGAGAGCCTCGGCAGCGGCCTCTTTGATGAAATCCGGGGTGTCGAGATCAGGTTCACCGGCTCCAAAGTTGCAGACATCGATGCCTTCATCCTGCATTTTGCGAGCCTGGCTCGTGATGGAAAGAGTAAGCGAGGGGCTGAGAGCGGCGATGTGGGAGGCGACGAAATCCATGATGGGGCTGTGAAGGGTGGAAGTGGCGGGGTCTGCAAGCATCTGACAAAGGGGGGGAATCCCTCCGGAAAGACCGGTGCCCCCTTCCCCGTGACGGGGCAGAGAAAGAGGAGACCGGTCCGCCGGATGATGCACACCACAAAGCGACGCCAGCCCGCAAGTCCGGGGAATTGGCGTTAAAATGACCGGAGACTCCAGAAATGCGAATGACTGAGTTACTCGAAAGCCGTCAGTATTCAAGTAAAAAGGCACGCGAGATTCGGTCCAGAATCGTGGCGCTCCTCCGAAAAACGGCCCTGACAGCTCCATTTTCCTTCCATTTTTGCCGGAATCGCCCCTTCCAGGAGCCCCCTCAGTCACGCCAGAATCGGTTTTACGACCTCCCCTCCCACGTCCGTGAGCCGGAAGTTCCGACCTTTGAAGGGATAGGTAAATCGGCGATGGTCGATCCCCATCTGATGCAGCAACGTGGCGTGAAGGTCGTTGACATGAACCGGGTCATTCGCGATGTCGAAACCAAGGTCGCAGGTCTCCCCGTGGGAATACCCCGGCTTGCCCCCCCCGCCGGCCAGCCAAAAGACGCAGCAGTTTTTGTGGTGCTCCCGTCCATAATTGATTCCCTTTTCCTCTTTGAGAATGGATCCCTGGGAATAGCAGGTCCGGCCGAACTCGGTTCCCCAGATGACCAGCGTGTCCTTGAGCAGGTCCCGGTTCTTCAAGTCAGCGATCAAGGCCGACCAGGGGCCGTCGATCTCCCTTGTCAGAGAGCCCATGTCCGTGGGCAGATTACCGTGGTGGTCCCACCCGGGATGATACAACTGAACAAAGCGGACTCCCCGCTCCGCCAGACGCCGGGGCGAGGCCTTTTTGAATCAGTGAATCCAATACCAACGAATCCACGGGAGAGCGCACCAAAAATCCCGGAGCAGCGACGTCGGGAATCTTTGGATCCCGCGGTGGGAGGAAGGCCCAATGCCGCTCATAGCCGGCACCCGACTCGATCCATTGCCGCACCTTTTCCATCCCCTCTTTGGGCATGGGGTCTCCTTTGCCGGGAGGAGGCATGATTTCTTCTTGATCAGTCGAGGTCAGGCGCCGCCAGATTTCACTGTCCTCAGCGTGACCAGGTTTGATGGCCCCGGCCGACACCGCCACCTCGCGGTCGTCCAGCCGGAGGTCCGCTTTCCTTTTCGCGGCATCCGGCCCATGACAGGCAAAACAATGCTTGGCGAGGAGAGGCCGAATGTCGCGGTTGAAACCTGGAATGGCCTCATCGGAACAATGCCCTCGGGACGAGGCTCCCAAAAAGAAAGCCACTGACAGAAAGACAAGAAAATGAAACCTTCTGCGGCACGAATCCTCGCGCATGGATGTGAAATAGTCCCATCCAGTAAGCCCGACTTGGTTAAAAATAAAATGTCGCAGTCGGGAAATCTTTTCAACACCCCCCGCCCGAGCCGGCAACAAAGCCTCAGCATCATCCTGGCCCCGGGGAGCCCCTGTCAGGGCGCTCGATCACTGAGAGGAGCAGAGAAGGCGCCACTCCCGGACGCTGCAAGATCTTTCAACCGGCCCCCACAGGCTTGCCCCGCACGACCCGGTTGGCAGGATCGTAGTCCACAACCGCCAGAGTGAGGCCGTCGGGCACGGCGCACCAGGGGGCTTTTTCCCGCCCCGGCTGATCCAAGAGGCGTCGAATGTCGGCCTCCTCGAATTTTCCCTGGGCACAACGCACGGAAATGCCGACCAGAAAACGCACCATCCGGTAGAGAAAGCCGTTGCCGGAAATAACCACCGTCACCCAATCCCCCGGAGCATTCCATTCCGGAGGAACAGGCACGATTTCGACCCGCGCCTCGTGCAGCAAACGCCAGGTGTTGCGGGATTCGTCCCAACCATCCCGGCGGTTCGCCGAAAAAGCCCGGAAGTCATGCCACCCCCGGAACGACTCCACCTGGCGCCGGAACTTTTCCAGGTCGCCCAACCGCCGCACATGCCAAGCGCGGCCGGCCAGCAGGGGGGGCATCACTGCTCCATGAAAAATCTGGTAGCGGTAGGTCTTCCCGGAAGCACTGAATCGGGCATGAAAACCGGGAGGGGCCACGGAGCATTCCATGATCCGGATTGTGGCCGGCAACCGCACATTCAGAGCTCTCCGCCATGCCGCCGGATCGATCAAGAGCGTTTCCGGGGCGTCGAAATGAGCCACCTGCCCCACCGCCGAGACTCCCCGATCGGTCCGGCCGGAACCATGGATCCCCCGGATATCCGGGCTGATTTCCTTGAGTGCGGTGACGATGAGGTCCTGCACCGTGTTTCCGCCCGGTTGGCTCTGCCAACCCGCGAAAGGAGCTCCTTCATAGGCCACCAGAAGTCGCCACCTCCTGAAACCCGGTCGGGGCTGGTCTCCCGGCCCTGAACCCGCGGGATCGGTCATGGGAGGTAATCCTCCTCATCTTCCTCATCCGGCCAGGGCAGCAAGGGGGCCTGACGGTCCAGAAAAATCTGGAGAATTTCCACCGCCGCGGCCTGGTCGATGATGGCCCGGCTTTGTTTCACACTGCGTCCCGCTTCCCGCAATTTGGCAGCTGCTGAGGCTGTGGTGAGGCATTCATCCACTTCTTCCCAGCGCAGGGATTCCGGCAGGGCTGCACGCAGCTTGGCTCCCCAGTCCCTGACTCGGGCGGCGGCGGTGCCTTCGACTCCGTTCAGCCGCACTGGAATGCCCAGCACCATGATCTCGATCCGCCGCTCCTGGACGATCTGGGCGATCCGGCGGAAGGACTGGCCTTCGTTGGCGGCTGGCACCGTTTCGAGAGGATGCGCCAGCATCCCGAGGTCATCACTC
This sequence comes from Verrucomicrobiales bacterium, assembly GCA_020852405.1. Taxonomy (GTDB): domain Bacteria; phylum Verrucomicrobiota; class Verrucomicrobiia; order Verrucomicrobiales; family DEV007; genus JACKQE01. Next base: position 6,163 of record JADZAX010000174.1, on the reverse strand, counting down.
ACCGCGATGCCATGTCGCACGGTCCCATAGTCGATGGCAAGCACGCGGGTCATGGCGGATCAGAGCAATTCCGGAGGGATGATCTCGATGAGTTTTTTGATGCGGTCAGCGTCTCCCCGGTCTGCGATGAGGAGGGCATCGGGCGTCTGCACCACGATGAGATCGCGCACGCCCAGCAGGGCAATGCGGGTGCCGGTGGTGCAGTAGACCAGATTGTCCTCGCTGTCCAACTGCGTCAGTACCCCCCGCACCATGTTGCCGGCCTCATCTTTCTCGAGATACTTGCCGACCGAGATCCACCCTCCGACATCATCCCAGTCAAAACCGGCCTCCACGTTGAGAACCCGTTCGGATTTTTCGAGCAGGGCGTAGTCGATCGAATTCCGGATGGTATGACCATACTGGCTCTGCATCACCCCGTAAAAATCTCCGGCCCGGCGCAACTCATGGACCAAATCAGCCAGTTCAGGGGCATGCGCGCCTGTTTCCTGAAGGAACGCAGCCATTGTCCAGATAAAAATCCCGGCATTCCAGCTGTAGTTCCCTTTGCTGAGAAACTCCTCTGCCAATTCAGGGGCCGGCTTTTCACGGAAACAATTGACATGGTAGACCGCCGCCCTCCCGGAATAACCGTTAACATGCGCCCTTTCGCCACGCTCGATGTAGCCGTAGCCGGGACAGGCCCAGGTGGGTTTGATGCCGAGGGTGACCAGCGCATCGGAGGCTTCGGCCAACTGGAAGCAATCCTCCAGAACCGTCTGGAACAGGGTCTGGTCCTGAACGAGTTGGTCGGCCGGAAGGACGGCAACCGCGGCGGTCGCGTTTCGCGACGCAACCCACCCCATGCCCAGGGCGATGGCCGGCGCCGTGTCCCGCCGTTCGGGCTCGGCCAGAATATTGTCCAAAGGAAAATCCGGCAGCACGGCCCTGATCCCCTCCACCTGGGAGGGATTGGTCAGGACAAGAATATGATCCAGAGGGACGATCCCCACGACCCGGCGCACCGCCTTTTCCAAAAGGGTCTCGTTGTCAAACAAGGAGAGCAGTTGCTTTGGCTTGTCATTGCGACTCAAAGGCCAGAAGCGGGTGCCGCTGCCGCCGGCGAGAATGATGACGTAGCGGTTGGATACGGCGGAGAGAGGGGTCGAGTCGGTCATGAGAGAACGGAACAGGCACGGGAAACTCCCGATAACAGGAGTCGGAAGTTGAATAAATCGAGAATTCCCCAATGATAAAGGGTAGATTATCCACAGATCGACCAAACTTTCACTTTATTTTTCTGGAAATTTTGGTATTTTTAAATATGACCATGCACTCCGAAAACCAACCCGCCGCGAACGCCACTCTCGTCGGAACCGCTCTGAGCATCGCTCCCGCAGCCATTGGGTGTGCGGTCGGTATGATCGTGGCGGACAAAATGAAAAGCTCGACCCGGAACACGGTGGCTTCCACGTTGCTCACCCTGGGCGCTTTGGCCACGCTGCCTTTGGCGATCGATTTTCTGGCCCGCACTCTCAACAGCCCCGCCTACCGTCGTGGCAGCAACCGCCGCCTCGAAGGCATCCGTCACGGCGGATTCAATCCGGACACGGATATTTACGGCATTGAAGACGACGAGGAAGTGAGCCCGTTGATCACGCGGGAAGCGTGATGGCTTGACATCGGAGCGGTCGGCGGGGTAGCCTCTAATTTGGTGGCGCTACTCCCTGATCAACCGCACAGCAGTGGCCGCCTCGCGGTTTTTTTCAGGAGAGCCATTCCTGCCCGGGACCATGCGGCTTCACGGGTGGTGTTTCTCCGCCTCATGGGGTTGATATACCTCATCGCCATGCTCTCCTGGTGGGTGCAAATGCCCTTTCTGGTGGGGCAGAAAGGCCTGCTCCCGGCCCACGAATTGCTCGCGACGGTGGGGGCTAGAGTGGATCTTCCCTGGCTCCATCTGCCGACGCTTTTCTGGATCAACAGCAGCGACACCGCCCTTCATCTGGGCTGCGGCCTTGGGGTGGTGGTGGCGCTTTTGCTGATGACGGGATGGTTCCCCGGACCGGCTTGTGCGGTGCTCTGGCTGGTCTATCTCTCCCTCGTCAACACCGGTGGCATCTTCATGGGCTACCAATGGGATTCCCTGCTGCTGGAGGCGGGATTTCTCTGCATTTTGCTGGCTCCGTGGCATGCCCGGCGCATCAGGGCCCGCACCGCCCCCCCGATGTCGGTTCACAGCACCCTGGCACTGTGGAGTGTCTGGTTTCTTCTCGCGAAATTGATGTGGTTTTCCGGCTGGGTCAAACTCGCCTGGGGTGATCCGGCCTGGTGGCCTGAAAGGAATGCGATGACATTCCATTATCTGACCCAACCCATTCCCACCTGGACTTCCTGGTTCGTGCATCAACTGCCGGCGGCAATCCACAAGGCTTCGCTCTGGCCCATGTATTTCATCGAACTGGTCCTGCCCTGGGCCATTCTGCTGGGACGCCCGGGACGACGGATTGCGGCCTGCGGCACCATCGCCCTGATGCTCCTGATCATCGTAACCGGGAATTACGGCTGGTTCAACTGCCTGGTTATCGTGCTCTGTGTTCCACTGGCCGACGATGTCATGCTCCGGTGGCTCCGGCTCGCTCCGCATGATTCCGCTTCCGGCAGCGCGATGCTCCCGGAAATGGTGTCGCGCCAAAAACCGTCCCTGACGCGTGGCGTGTGGTGGCAGATCCCCCGTCTTACGGCGATCGGACTGGTGGGGATCGCCAATGGGTTGGTCTGCTATGTCGACACCCGCCGGGGGGACTCCCATGAGCCGGACGAAGCCTTCCTGCCCGCCCGGATCGCCACGGCGCTGTCTTTCAATGGGGGATTCCGGCTCGTCAACAGTTACGGCCTTTTCCGCATCATGACCACGGATCGCCCCGAAATCGTCATCGAAGGGAGCTCCGATGGCACCGTGTGGGAGGAATACCGGCTCCGTTGGAAACCCGGGGAGGTGTCCGATAAGCCCGTCTTCACGACGCCCCACATGCCCCGCCTGGCTTGGCAGTTCTGGTTTTTCGCACTCGAACGCAGCTTCCAAGAACGCAGCCGCAATGCCGGATGGTTTGCCGCGCTCCTGTCCAAACTGTTGGATGGGGATCCGGTGGCCCGCTCCTGGTTCGAGGATCCGCCGTTCCCGGAGACGCCGCCCCGGTATCTCCGGTGCCGCCTCTACCTCTATGAGTTCACCAATCCCTCCGAGCGGGAACTGACCGCCGCCTGGTGGAAACGCCGGGAAGCGGGAACCTTTCTCGGGGTCGTGGGACGAAGGGCGCCTTCCTGAATCAACGGGAAACCGTCGCCGCGACCGGAGCCTCCCCCGCCGCCACCGGAACATAAAACTCCACGTAGCCCAGCATCATTTCATCGTCCGATTGCTGGCCCCATTTCACGGTTTTGGTGGGATCGGGATTGGCGGGATTTGCCGCGCTATTGTCAAAATGCGCAACCGCCCGGACCTGGGTTCCCCGGGGAAGAAAGAGGGGTTCCTTGAGACGGTAGCTGAGCTGCCAGTTGAAGTCATAACGCGGAACATCTAGGAGGTTCATCGGCCCCTCCGGACGAACCACTTCAAACCGGAAGGACTTGCCTCTCAAATGCATGTGGGGCATGAACCCCAGCACCGTCATGTCAGCCGGCACCACCTTCGAGGCCACCACCTCATGGTCGGGTGCTCCAGGAGGGATCGATAGCTGGTGACTCGCGAGGCTGGTGACTTTGACTTCGTATTGGGGGACCTCTTTCGAAAAATAGAGACCGATTCGGGTGCGGTCTTCGGTCGCCTGACCGGACGGGGTGTAGTGCAATTGGAACCGCATCGACGACCCGGCCGACACCTTTTTGCCGAACCCTTCGGGAAACATCTGCGCGGCATTCCCCGGCACATAAGCCGCAAAAAAACCGCCCAACTCATCGAAACGACGTCCGCTGCCATTCCCCTCCGACATCCAGGTCAGGACATGGTGAACCACTTTGCGGTCACCCGGTTGGATCTCGTATCCCCTGATCCAATGGTCCTCAGTGAGCCCGGTGGGCGCGGTCAGATTCACATAAGGCATCCTGCCCTCGGCTTGGATGGCCACGGTCCGGGGGATTTCAATGATCAGATCCGGTTCGCCATGAATCCAGCCGCCCGGCGGAGCGGGCTTGGGAAGCGGCGCATCGGCCGGATCTCCCAGGGGCTTGTCCGATGAACCGGCCCAAGCGAGGAGTTCCCTGCGGTCCCGTTCCGAGAGCGAGCGATCGTTGAGCCAGGGACTCGGACCTTCCTTGGCCGGTGCGGCAAACCAGGGAGGCATGGTGCCGTCATTGATGACCCGACGGATCGTTTTGGCGCGATCCAGCACTTCCTTGGCATCGTCCAACGCAAACGGGGCGATCCCGCCATCGTGGTGGCATTCCACACAGTTCTGCTGGAGAATCCGGGAGATGTCCCGGTGGAAGGTCACGTCGCTGGCCACGGCGGCGGTGGAGGCGCCCCGCTCCAGCTCACACCCCGGCGCCACGGTGGCGGACACGAGAGGAGCCTGGCCGGAGAGCAGGGCCGTCACTGCCTCTGCCACATACCGGTGCCGCGGGGCCTCCAGATTGTAGGAAATGCCGTATTGGTCATCCAGCGCCCCCCGGTAAACAAGAGTGCGACTGGCGTCAAGGAGGAAGACCTCGGTCGTGGTCCGAGCATCCAATGCCTTCCCAAAAACATCGTCCGGATCCGCCACATACGCGCAGGTAATTCCCTGCGCCGTGACATCGGCCTGGAGTGCCTCCCGGGACTCACTGTCGAACGGATTGACCAGAATCATCGTCAAGTCCTGGGCCGCCACTTCCTTGGCAAGTCGGGACAAGGCCGGAGCGTAGCGTTTGCTGACCGGACAGGTGGTGCTGGTGTAGGCAATGACCGTGCCCCGTTTTCCAGGCAACCCGGAAAGCCGCAGGGATTCCCCAGCGAGCGTGGTGAAGGCCAGGTCCGGTATTTGACGACCGATGCCGCCCTCCGCCGGGGTCAGGATCTTCGGCCCCTGCACGACCGGCTTGGGGGCGTCCACCGGGATGGCGGGCGTTGCCTCGGGAGCCACGACTCCCTGGACCACGGTTTTGAGGAATTCGGCCGCCTGCTGGCGCTCGGCCACATCGATCTGGCCGTCCGCATTGGCATCGACCCGGTCAAACCACTTGGCATTGCCCGCCTCGGCGCGGCTCAGCAGGCCATCCCCGTTCTTGTCGGCTTTTTTGGCGGCCGCTTCGATGACCGTGGTCATGCCCTTGCCAAAGAGCGCGTCCTTTGCCTCCGCGAGGGTCACCTGGCCGTCACCGTCGCCGTCCAGCCGACTCAGCAACTTTTTTGGCAGTTCATCGGCCGTCAAATGACCGTCGCCATTCTTGTCGAGATCTTTGAATTTGGCCTCCAAATCCCGGGGATTGTCCTGCGCCCGGAGCCAGTTTCCCACGAGAAGCACCAGGCTCCCGACCATCAACAGAAATGCCAACCGTTTCATCATCACCAAGAACAAACGCGCCGTAATCGAAAAAGTAACGTCGGAAGGCGAAAAAATGCCACCGCCCCCGAAAATAATCCGTCTGCCGCGAGGCCGGGACCGTCACCGGCAAACCCGCGTCGCCAACTCCACCGCCTCCAGCTCCAGATCCGCCGCATGATACCCCGCCCAGAGACACTCCTCCAGATAGCGCCGCATGAATGGCTTGACCCCACCGAGGCGCTCATACTGGGCGACGTGGGCCAACTCATGCGCCAGCAGGTGCCGACTGCCCACCGCTGACACGTCCACATAAATGCCGTAGCCCAATGCCATTCCGGCGACCACCCCAGGCCCCGAGGCCCAGGTCACCCACGCCTGCCCCAGCATCCCGCCGGGCAGCGGCACGCGCGGCACCGGGAGCACCCGCACCCACTCGGGAATGCGCACGCCAACGTCCCGTGCGTCACGGCGTTCCTGTTCCGTCAGGGGACGTCCCTCACGGACAATCCGCCGTTCCTCCCGCCGGGCCCAGTAAAGCGCCCCAGGAAGCAGCGAGGCCACCAGCGGGCGGATCCACCACGGCATCTCTGAGGGCAACCCGGTCTCGGATGGCTTCAAAATCAGTTCTCTCACGTCGGAAAAGACGCTGCTCCGTGGGAAAG